>NZ_JAUBPB010000031.1:46417-69613 GCF_036700545.1 Microcoleus sp. SVA1B4 | reverse complement strand
GCCTGAGTGACAGCTCGATCGCCTGAGTGACAGCTCGGTCGCCTGACTGACTCTTTTAAGATACAAGGGGCGGGTTCACCAACCATCATCGCCGGAAACAAACAATCTCAAAAACCCGCCCCCACCCAACGATAAATCATCACCTACATTTAGGAATTAAATATAAATATCAGGTTGATGTGAATTATTAGTGAGTGGGGCAGGTTTTTATATATTGTTGGTTATCGTTATATATTGTTGGTGAACCCGCTCCTACGACTTCGCAAATTGTACAATAACGAATCAACCAGACATAATATCACTTCTTCTTATTTCTTTCATCCTTCCGCAAAGATTCCAGAATAGAACGGCCCACATAATTGCTGAAAACCACCTCTCCAGCTTGATTGTAGTGGCAGCAGCTATCTACATAAACAGCCTCTTTTGTCTTGTCAAAAACATTGACAGCATTCACTAGAGTGATATTATTTTTTTCCAAATTAGGAAACTTCTTGAAAAGAGCCGGGTATCCAATTTGCACAGCTTTAGCATAAGGAGTATCCTTGTTAAAAGCAATCTGCTTTTCGGCTTCACCAAACACCCTTTTCGTCTGATAGTATTGATTAGGCTGAAGAACATGAAAATAAGGCACATTACTAGCAGACAGAACTTTATGCATAAAAATTGAACTTTTCACCCAATTTTGTGCCATTTGTTCAAAAGCTAATGAATCTTGTAAAACTGACTTATTAGTATTGATATAAATAACGCTACCACTGTCATCTTTTTTTTGTTTAGTCCGTTCTTTTTCAAACTTAATAACATCGGTTTTATAGTTATTAACTAGATTGTGAACGTAAACAGAAGTCAAAGCATCGCACGCAGCTAAAGAGCAGTTTTGTAAGCGTTCCAAACCCTGACTAATCCTAGCTTTATTTTCTTGGATTCTGATAGTTGCTTTCATCGCTTTGGTAGAAAGGCTATTATTCGCCAAGCTAGTCAGCGGCAAAATGTGCTGAATACTTGGCATCGCCAAATCGACTTGATTTTTATTGTTTAAGTTAGAAAGTGCTACTTCATTAAAACCATCTATATTGACGACCATATCCAGTTCTTGCCCTAAAGCCAAAAAATAGTTTAGAATTAATAATTGCTGGGGTTGTTTGTAGCCTCCGGTAGCAAAAGACAAAATTACAAATTCTTTATCTTTCAAACCCGGCAACTGCTTGAGGTATTGAGGTAAAATTTTGTTTTGAACTTCAAATATTCCATAATTAGAAGCCACAGAACCGCCAAAAACTCCGATAATAAATTGATTGGGTTTAGTCTTTTTGAAAGGGTAATCGTAAGGTGAGAGAAACCCATAGTTGTTATTTTTAAAACCGGGGCGAAAGTCAGGGCCTGGTTTCTGAATGAACCCAAAAAAAGGATGAAATCTTTCGACTATAGACTCATTGAGTCGCACTCCTTCTAAATTAATTCCCAAGGCAGATTTATCTTGCGTCTTTTCTCTCGTATAGAAAAATTGCTTGTGCTTGACAAAATACCATGCCAGGGAGCCAAGTTCCAGGAAAACCAGTAAAAGCACTAAATTAATCAAAGTTATCTTGAGGAATTCTTGCCCTTTTTTGAGAAATTTTAAATCTTTCATAAACCTCTATTTCGATTCTCTTACTACTTTAATAATAGAACTAGAAACATAGTTTGCCAATAGTTCGTCTCCGACTGAATTATAGTGGCAGCAGGCATCTTTGTAAACCGTTTCTTTGGTATTGTCTAAAATATTCACTGCACTAAAAATATTAACCCCAGCTTTTTGCAAATCATCGACTTTGGACAACAACACCGGATAACCTTTTTTCACTCCTTCAATGTAGGGACTCTCTTTGTTAATCGCGATTTCGTTTTCCTTGGCGGTAAACGCTCGCTGAGTGGGATAATACTGGTTGGGCTGGATAAAGTGAAAATACTTAATTTTTCTACTTGATAAAATTTGATTCATCCCGATCGACGATTGATACCACATCGATGCCATTTTGTCAAAAGCAGCGGCGTCCTGCAAAACAAAGTCAGCTTTGGGAATGTAGACTATACCGCTATTTGCCGTGTCGGAGTTGGATTGTTTTACTTGTGAATCGTACTTGACAACTGCTTGCTGGTAATTGTTGACTAATTGTTTCACCTGTAGCGAGGTGACAGCGTGACACAAAGCAAGTTGACAAGTTTGCAATTTGTCAATACCTGCTTTTAATTGTTTTTTGTTTTCGTTAATTTGCACGATCGAGCTCATCGCTTCCGGCGACAAGTTGTTGTTGGCTAAACCAGCCAGAGGCTGTATGTGCTGAACGCTGGGCATTCCTATTTCTACTTGGGCTTTGTTGTTTAAATTTGACAGCGCTACTTCGTTAAAACCATCAATATTGATGACTAAATCTAACTCTTGACCCAAAGCCAGAAAGTAATTTAAAACTAATAATTGTTGGGGCTGTTTGTAGCCTCCGTTGCCAAAATTTAAAACAATAATTTCCTTGTTTGCAAATTCTGGATAAGTCTTCAATTTGTTAGACAATCTGCGAGTTACGTATTCATCGACTGCAAAATTATTCGCAACTGAACCGCCAAAAACTCCGATTATAACTTGATTTTTATTGGTTTTAATAAACGGATATTCGTAAAGTGAAAAAAAGCCGTGTTTGTTGACTTTTAACTTTAATTTTTCATTGGTGAAAGCACCTTGTTTGAGTACATAGCCAAAAAGTGGGTGCAGTCTTTCTACGATAGATTCATCAAGTCTAATGCCGATCCTTTCAATATCTTCTACTACTTTTTCTTTGGCTTTAGTTCGGGTATAAAAAAACTGTTTTTGGTTGATAAAATAAAAAGCTAGCGACAAACCTTCCAGACAAATAAAGGCGATCGCCAAATTAACCGCCATTATAATTAATATGTTTTTGCCTTTTTTCAGCGCCGTTGAATCTTTCATGGAATTTGACTGATTACGGTTGTTTTTTTGGGACTTGAGACTGCTTCAAATTTTCGCACAAATTTCGGTTAATCAGGATACTAGCCAGCCGGTGTCCGAGTTCATTCCAGTGACCTCCACAGGGTACAGAATTCTCAAAACCGTGGGCGCAGACTTGATATTTTTCAGTATAACCTTGAAACTGTTCGGATAAATTCAGTACCCGAAAACCCTCGCGCGCGCCCAATTTTTCCAGCCGCCTATCGGGATAAAACAAATCCTGAATGTTGTTCTTTCTCATAAAATTTTTTCGCCTCTGGGCCTCCGGTCTAACTTGCATCGGATCGCCGATCGTCACAACCAAGAAATCAGCATTTTTCTGCACAACTTCATTCCGCATTGTCACAATCAAACCCTCTGTCACCCTCCAAGCCTCTTCCCAAGCTGCATCTTGAGGTTCCTTGAGGTTGAGGGTACTTAAAGTGGTAAAGTGCCCCGATAACTCCCGCTTTTTCCGATCTAAGTCTATTTTTTTAATGACCTGCAAAATGCGCGAATTGTTGACGATCAAACTGGGCATTCGGTCTACGAAGGAAACTGCTCTTTCGTTGCGATCGATCGGCGCCAGATTGCGAAAAGACATATCCGGTACTAGCTTGCCACTAGCATCGTAAGCAAAAAATGGTCGGTAGCGATCGTATTCTAATTGTGGCGAATTGTTAATTATATCATTCCCAATAAAAAAGGCAAGAATTACAATATCAGGACTGTAATCCCACACTTTTTCTCGCAGCATTATCAATTCTTGAGCAGTACCGTAGCCCTGCACCCCGAAATTCATTACCTCAACATTTTTGCGTCCCTTAACAGCTTCGCAGTTGCCTAACTTTCGTTCCAATTTTGACCAGAAAGTTTGTTCGACAGGTACGTGAATTGCTTCGGTGAAAGAATCGCCCAAAACCGCAACGCGCAAAGTATTTGGAGGTTTTACTTTTGTATGTTCACGATCGCGCAAACCCTCGCTATTCACCTGCACAAAACTCGCACCTTCCCCATTCCACTCCCCCGACGCACCAGGTTTCAGCTTCCAGCCCAAATTCGGATCGGAAGTGTGAAAACGAGTTGGCGCCGAGTCTACGAAATCTCCTATTTTGGGATAGCCTTCAATCCTGGCTACCCGCAATCCAATTTCACCAATTACCACCCCCATCAATAAACCGCCGAGTGTCAAACCCAAATTGACACCCAAATTTTTCAACTTGCTCATTATTTCAAAACAGCGTGTAAATAAATGGAGCAATCACAGAACCCTGACTCAATACAATCAAAGCTCCCAAAAAAACTAAAGTCACAATGAGCGGCAACAGCCAATACTTTTGACGTTCTTTCATAAACGCCCACAAATCTTTGAGAAAATCTAAAGTTGCTTCAAACACTTAAAAAGGACGCTCCATACTAACTTTTGTTCTTGCTTTACTGGGGACGCGGTAAGTATCCATTTTCGGATTTAGTTTGCGCCGCATGGCATCTTCGCCGAAAATGTTTTTGATCACTCCCATCGGCCAAACTATCAGGTAAAAAACTATCCCTAGGACGATCGGCGTTTCGATTTTGTTAAGAATAATTCCAAAGCGCATCCACGCGTGATAAACGGGATTAAGCGATTTCGGCGCCACCAATGCTAGCAGCACCATCACTCCGCAGATTGCCCAAGGCCACCAAGGTAGAGAATGCCGCCGCAGTAAAGGTACTGCTAAACCGAACAGCACTGCAATCAAACCGCCAATTAGCAGCCCGAAATCGCGCAAGCCTTTTTTGTCGAGTTTTTTAATTTCGTCGCTCATTAGAAATGGGGAATGGGGAATGGGGAATAGGGAATGGGGAATGGGGAATGGGGAATGGGGAATGGGGAATGGGGAATTAGTTATTCGTTCCAACTAATAACTAATGACTAATGACTAATGACTAATGACTAATGACTAATGACTAATCTAGTTCAAATTCATTTTTCCAAGCATCATCTTGTTTCCAAGGAATTTGTTCTGACTTGGGAAGCAAGTAATTTTCCAAAACCAGATAGTCCATTTCGGTTCGCATGAAACAGCGGTAAGCATCCTCTGGAGTGCAAACAATGGGTTCGCCTCGGACGTTGAAAGAAGTATTTACCACAATAGAACAGCCCGATCGCTTTTCAAAATGGCTGATTAAGTCATAGTAGCGAGGATTGGTTTCTTTGTGCACAGTTTGAATGCGAGCCGAGTAATCGACGTGGGTGACAGCCGGAATTTCCGATCGCGGAATGTTGAGCTTTTCAATGCCAAACAACTGCTCTTGTTCGGGAGTCATCGGAATGCGGAGACTGGATTTGACAGGTGCTACCAATAGCATATAAGGGCTAGAATGGTCAATCTCGAAATAATCCGCAACTCGCTCGGCTAAGATTGACGGAGCAAAAGGTCGAAAAGATTCCCGATATTTAATTTTCAGGTTCATCACGGACTGCATTTTAGCACTGCGGGGATCGCCCACGATCGATCGACCACCCAGAGCCCGCGGCCCAAATTCCATCCGCCCTTGGAACCATCCCACCACATTTCCCTGTTCCAAAATTTCCGCCAACTGCGGCATTAATTCGGCATCGTCCAATCGGTGATAACTGGCTTTGACAGCATCCAAATATTCGATAATTTCTGCGTCAGTAAACCTCGGGCCCAAATATGAGCCGCGCATTTGATCGTGACAAGTTAAATGAGCAACAGACTTCGCTACAGTTGCCACCGCTTGGTTTGCAGTGAGAACTTCAGTCCTCTCCTCAACCGCTGAGTTTGTAGTGATAAGTTCAGTTTTGAGGGATTCTATACTATTTGCTGTCGAGTTGGCGCTCACTGTGCGAGTTTGTTCGCAATACTGATACCAAATCGCCAAAGCCGCGCCCAAAGCACCGCCCGCATCTCCCGCCGCCGGCTGAATCCAAATATCTTTGAAAATACCTTCCCGCAAGAGTCTGCCGTTAGCAACACAGTTGAGAGCAACGCCGCCGGCCATACAAAGATAATCAACATCCAATTCTTTTTTAACTGTTCTGCAAAGTCGCAAAACAACTTCTTCGGTAACAACTTGAATGGAAGCTGCAATGTCCATTTCCCGCTGTGTCAATTTTCCTTCAGCTTGACGCGGCGGCCCTTCAAACAGTTCGTCAAACTTCTTGTTTGTCATGGTTAAGCCAACTGTATAGTTGAAATAATCCATGTTCAAACGAAAAGTTCCGTCATCTTTGAGGTCGATTAAATAGTTGAGAATCTTGTCTACATACTTGGGTTCGCCATAAGGAGCTAAACCCATGAGTTTGTATTCGCCAGAGTTGACTTTGAAGCCGGTGTAATAGGTGAAAGCTGAATAAAGCAAACCCAAGGAGTGGGGAAAATCGATTTCCCACTGAGGTGTAAGTTGGTTCCCGTCTCCCAACCAAACTGAGGTTGTTGCCCACTCGCCCACGCCGTCGAGGCACAAAACGGCTGCTTTTTGAAACGGGCTGGGGAAAAATGCGGATGCTGCGTGGGATTGGTGGTGTTCGGTAAATAGCAGAGATGGCAGTTTATTCGTTTTGCAGTTTGCTATTGCTGCCAAATCTCTTTTGAGCATGGTTTTGAGGTAAAGCTTTTCTTTGAGCCATATCGGCATGGCTGCTAGGAAAGAGCGAAAACCTTGGGGTGCGTAGGCTAAATAGGTTTCGAGAAGGCGCTCGAATTTGACTAAAGGTTTGTCGTAAAAGACTATTCGATCGAGCTCCCGCAAATCTATGTTCGCTTCTTTCAAGCAATAAACGATCGCATTCTTAGGGAATCTGGCGTCATGCTTTTTGCGGGAAAATCTTTCTTCCTGCGCTGCTGCTATAATTTCTCCGTCGCGAATTAAGGCTGCGGCGCTGTCGTGATAGTACGCCGAGATTCCAAGTATGTTCATCGCTCTCCTCACAAATCGCAATGCGTTTGCTTTTGACTATTTAGAATAGCTAACGATTATAGCTGCTTCAGTGCTGATTGGGAATTTAATTTTGCGATCGCCTCTAATTTTACCTGGATCGATGTCGGTGGGAAGCCCTCGGACGATCGGCTTTTTGAGAGCATTTAAGCTAGCGTCGGCTAATCCTGCGCCCCCAAGCTCTGAAGTAAGTTACTAGCGGGAATTGATAAAATTCACCTACCAACCACAGCACAATGCCTAAATGCGACAAAAAAGCTAAGCCTGTCCAAGCTAGGGGCAGCCACGACAACCTGCTGCCGGGAACCGGGGGAAAATAGTAAGCTGAAAGTCCCAGCAAGGTAGTGGGAAGGAAAATTAGACCAATAGCCGCTGCCCAGTAGGGCCATCCGAATTCTACGCCTTCGAGGTGGGCTCCTATCCACTGTTTGCCGTTCCAGTGCCAAGTTACGGGCGGTTGGCGATCGGCCATTTGGAGCGATTGTCTTTCAACGCTTGCGGTATAAATGTGCTGGCAGAAGTTGCAAGCTAGGGCGTCCATCATCAGCATGGTAGAAATTTGACCGGTGCGGCACACGGGACAGGGATATGTATCTTGAGGGTTGAAAGGTCGGGTTGATTTTTTAAAAGTCTGCATGGATCAGGCTGTTTGTCAAGATATTGAGCGATCTTAACAGAGTTTTGTCTGTAGATTATGGGTTGGGTAAGGTGGGTTTTGCCTGTAAAATAGCATCCTGTAGGGGGGGTTTTACGAATAATATTTAATGACGGCAAACCATCTATATAAACCCGCCCCCACACTAATAACCCAGATCAACCTTTCTTTCGCTCGAAGCATAAAAATGTAAATTGCGATTTATCGCCTTGTGGGGGCGGGTTTATGAGATTATTGATTTTAGGCAAATATTGTTGGTAAAACCCGCCCCTACAGATTAATGATTAATGGTGGATGATTCGGATTAATTGCGGTGATTGTTGCTGTACCGAATTCTGGCTCCTGCCCAGTGAAGTTTTTCCCTCAAAGTGTTGAAATAAGAATAGTTTTCCCGCAAAATGATAAACTTGGCTTCGCAGTCCGCCCTCCGCACGTCTACGCGGTGTCCTGGCCAAATTGCAGTACCTAAAACCCCGTCAGTCCAAAGTTTGGTACTGAGTTCGTAATCTGCTAAAGGCCAAATGCTGACGACTGAACCGGGCGGCAGGACGATCGCCCGACTGGATAAACTCAAAGGGCAAATTGGAGTAACGGCGATCGCCTCCATTCCTGAGTGCATTATCGGCCCGTTGGCAGATGCAGTGTAGCAAGTCGAACCGGTGGGAGTTGCCACAATTAAACCGTCGCCTTGATATTGATCGACTACTTCGCCGTCAACTTCCATTTCTAGAATACAGCTCGGCATTCGATCGGCTGAAGCAGGTTTGACACACATTTCATTTAGTGCCAAAAATCGATCGCTTTGGGGTTCGAGATTGGTTCTGTTTCCCTCAAAAACTGTTGCCTGCAACATCATCCGCGTCTGCACAGCATACCTGTCTTCCGCAAGTCTGTCCCAAATCTCCTCAGTCTTTTGGAAATCCTCAAAAGACTCGGTTAAAAAACCCAGATGTCCCCCCACATTCGCTGCCAAAATCGGGATGCCGTCAGCCGCCAAATTCCGCGCTGCAGCTAGGGCCGTACCGTCGCCCCCCAGAACTACCGCTAAATCAATTGGGGTATTACTAGAAGCTAAAAACACCGGATACGGGTTATCTTTCGGGCCACTGGGCCCCATTAAAACCTGACACCCGCGACTTTCTAATTGGCGGGCACATTGTTCTGCCCACCTCTGGCTGAGGGTATCTCTGGCTTTGTGGGCGATAATTACTTGTTTTAGTTGCACAACCTATCGATTTTAGATTTTAGATTTTAGATTTTAGATTTTTTGATTTTAGACTGAATTGCCGCGACCGGGACGATCGCACTGCACATCGATTTGAGATTTGAGATTTGGGATTTTAGATGATTAGATTTTAAACTGAAGTGTCGCGACCGGGACGATCGCAGTGCACATCGATTTGAGATTTGAGATTTGGGATTTTAGATGATTAGATTTTAAACTGAAGTGTCGCGACCGAGACGATCGCACTGTAGTCTGAAAAATATTATTCCGATGGCACAGGGCATCTCCCGTCGGAGACTCTCCCTCTGGTTTATAGCAATTCCAAAAAGTAATCCAATTTTTTGAAAGATCCAAACCCTTATCTCATCTGTCATTTCCAATACTTTAATCTAAAATCAAAATCTGTCATTCCCAATTCTTGAATCTAAAATCTAAAATCTAAAATCTAAAATCGTATTACCCGTCGCTGCGCCTGGATTTGGGCCGTGGCCAGATAATGCTGGAATCGGCCGCGAGTAGGCTAGAAACTGCGCTGGCCCCAAAGCGGTTGAGGTGACTGGGGTCAACAAAATAGTCATTGCGGCCAGGCCACCGCTGCGACAAGTCGCGGAAAGCGAAGCCTTTTTGCCGGGAGAGTTGCTGCATTCGCTGCCGAAACTGCTGTTCTGCCCGCAGGCGAGTTCCGTCTAAGTAGTCGTCGGTGAGGGGCAAATTGACGAAAATCAGGGGAATTTTGCGAGCTTTGGTAAATGCTACAACTGAATTAAAGGCTGCTGCTTGTTTGCCTCCGAGGTAGAAGTTTGCGTAGTCGCGATCGTACTGGCCTGAAACGTAAGCGCGTTGTCGATAATAAGTGTTGGGATTGTACTTGCCCGACATAGCCATGAATCCGTTGGAGTCGATCGAATCTGCCAATTGGTTGAGTTGTCTGATGGCTACTGTTGTGCGTCGCGAGACTGGAATCAATTCTGCTTTTTGGGTTGCTGCATCTGCTGCGATCGGTTTTAACTCATATTTTGCAGCATTTGAGGCAACGGGCAAGATGGCCGTTCCACTAGAGAGGGATTTGATTGGGGGGAGTAGGGGTTGGGTGTCAGCAACGGGCAAGATGGCCGTTCCACTAGAGAGGGATTTGATTGGGGGGAGTAGGGGTTGGGCATCTTGCGCGCCCCTGAAAGGTTGATCTACAGAGGTAAATGCTTTGCGGAAATTGTTGTTAGCGCAGGGCTGCGGGAATCTGTAACACGCCGGAATCTCGTTGGGTTCATCGGATGGCAGTTCGGGGCGAATGCCTGCTGCTAAAAGTTGGCTGCCTTCAGAATCGACGATCGAATTAAAAGTGCGATCGTCCCGGCCGCTGTTAAATGCCCGCACGCCGTCTGCCCAGATAATCATTTGAGGCAAATGACCGGGCTTCAAAAGTCGCCGCAGTTGAAAGTCAACTACTTGTGCAGTTGCGCCGTTGACTGAAAAGTTAAATACTTTTAAGCCCCGCCGGCCTCTTTGGGCCAAAGATTGTTTTAGCTGTTTGGGATCGACGCCCTGCAATGCGCGGGAACTGCCGACAATCAAAACATCTGGTGGGCCGACTGTGGCAACGTAGGATAGGTAAAGTTGGAGTTGTTCGTTGAGTAAATCGCTGCTGAAGCTGACTGTACTGGCTTGCGCTCTGGTTGCGCTCGCTTGCTGCTGGGAATAAACCAGGTTTCTCATGTACTCGATTACTTTTTTCTCAGCAAACGCCCGTCTGGGACTGCCGGGGGGAACGGCTTGCATCCAGGCGACGGCCTGCACCCACAGGGCGGCTACTTCGTCCCAGTCTTGTTTTGAATTGGCTGATTGAGCCAAATTAGAAGCTTGGGTGGCAAAGTTAATTGACTCCGTGAAGGCGTCGTTTTGCGGGCAAGAGGGAAGGCTGAGGGATTTTCTGGTTTTGTTGGGGTTTTGAGCTAACACAGACGTGGGGGACTGCGCTAGGACGGCGGATTCGATCGAACCCGATGGCGCTGCGGTGTTGAGTGGCTTCGTTGACGAACATCCGACTGTTACCGCGAACACCGCGGCAGCGGCGCAGGTACGTTTGAGGATGCTGGTGCTGAGGCTAGCAATGTAGCGGCGAATCATAAAGCTTTCAGCGATCGCGAAATATTACTAAATATTACTCATTATTCGGCGGATCGAGCAATTAGCTCAAACAGATGTTTTAACCATTCAATAAAAATTAAGGTGATCGGGCCATCGCAGCTAAGCACCTGCGCTGTTATTGCTTGTCCCATCGGCATTGCAGGCGTTTTCTGCCATGCCAGCCAAGTGTGGATTAGCGCTTTGGGATGATGAATTAAAGTGTAGCGGTTAAGTCCGGCTTGTTCGAGCTCTTGTAAAATTGCTTCGGCTTTCGGATGCAGGGTGTCGCCAGGGGGGATGAGATAGGCGACAAAATCTTCTAACATTCCAGGAAGTTGATTGTTTGGCATCAACCAAACTCCGACGCGAGGCAAGTATGGATCTGAAGGTGTGCAAACCCAGCCTTCGGGAGGGGGAGAATGGGGGATGTCTCGATAGCCGATCGAACTCAGTTTATCTTTAAGAGATTGCCACCGCCCACTTAAATTGCGATCGGCATCTACCACAATTCCCAACGTGCGTAAATTCTCTGCTTTCAATCTTTCTGGCAAGCCATTTAGCAGCGCTTCAACTCCTTCTGTACCTTCTTCTTGCGGTACTTCGACGGAAAATGTTTCTGGCAGTTGATATTGCTGGCACAAAGCCCAGATTACGTGTCGGTCATTCTTACCTTCTACTAATAACTGTTGAGGTTTTGATTGAGGAGGTTTTCGTGCTTTTGGCATCAGCGCACCTCGATACTTTGGCGCACTGCAACGGACAATTCATCGGGAGTGTATTCAACTGCACGAATATCCTCACCGCGCCGGCTCAAGCGAAATAATTTGCCAACAGAACTATCTTCTGACTGTTCTAAGGCTTCTTGAAATGCGGCTATACAATCCCAACTGTGGGTAGTTGCAAAGACTTGAACGTTCAATCGCTGTGCTGTTTCAAATATCAATCGCCACATATCAGTTTGGGTTTGATAGTAAAGACCTGTATCAATTTCATCAACCAACAAAAACCCATTCTCTGATGAGACGGCTGCCATTGCTATACTAAGAATTCGTCGCATACCCTCTCCCATACTGCCTAGAGGAACTGGGTGAGGCTGTCCCCGAAGTTTAAGCAAAATACCACTATTAGAAGTCTGGCGACTGGTGAAACTAATCCGTTCCACATCCGGCTCCAGAATTTGCAATGCTTCTACTACACTTTGTTCTTTCGGTGTGAGTGTTATTCTATCCCACAGTAGAGACAGTTGCTGAAAGCTTCTATTAGTGGTTGTCAGAAAATAATTTTGATTGCTGCTCCTTGTAGGAACAACTAACTGAGATGTGTTGCCCAACTCCAAGTAACGCCAATCGCCAGTTCTATCACTACGGATAGGAATTCTTATTGGGGTATACTGTCCGTAGGAAACAACTAGCTCAGCGACTAACTCTCCACTTGGAACTAAATCTTCAAATCCTGGAAGTGTAAGTTGTTGGAGAATACGATTAGGCTGAATCTTCAATGAAAGCAGATGCTCTTTTGTAGAGCAGATATCAATAGCCCGATCGAAGTTATTAAGTTGATGACCGTAAAAAATATGTAAAATATGATAATAATAACGCCGAGAAACGACTTCGCCATTTCTTTGTCTAGAACGCTCTAATGTTATTTCACCTCTGCTATTTAGCACCTCAAACAGAAACGGAATATTTCCTTCGTTAACTAATAAATAAATGGCTTCCAAAAAAGTAGTTTTACCGCTATTGTTCTGACCGACTATCAGATTAACCCTAGCTAGCTCGTCGATATGAAAATCTTTAAAACAGCGATAATTTTGGATGGTGAGATCGCGCAACATGGATTCCTCGCATATTAACTATATTCTATCATTTCTCCGTTCAGACTAGAAACCAGTATGGGATTCGATGACGGCTTCGGCTTGCAGGGCGATCGACCTCAATTTATCCAATGTATCCTGGTTCGCACTCTGCCACAACCCCCGCTGACGAGCTTCTAGCAATCTTTCCGCCATATCTCGCAGTGCCCAAGGATTGTTTTCTTGAATAAATGTCTGCACTTTCTCATCAAAAATGTAAGCCTCTGCGATTCCTTCATACATAAAATCCTCTACACAATTTGCCGTAGCATCGTAAGCAAACAAAAAATCAACAGTTGCTGCAATTTCAAACGCACCTTTATAACCGTGTCGCATCGCACCTTCTATCCATTTGGGATTCACAGCCCTGCTGCGATAAACCCGCGCAATTTCTTCCCGCAGTTGCCGCACTTTCGGATTCTCAGGAATCGAGTTGTCTCCGAAATAAGTTTCAGGATTTTTGCCTTGCAAATTGCGGATTGCGGCCGTCATTCCCCCTTGGAATTGATAATAATCATCCGAGTCGAGGATGTCGTGTTCGCGGTTGTCTTGGTTTTGCAGAACTATTTGCATTTGGCCGAGGCGTTTTTCAAATGCTTCGGGTGCAGAACATCCCCATTCACCCCCCCTAACCCCCCCTTGTAAAGGGGGGGGACAAGAGTTGGATTTGGCCTCAGAACTTAATTCACCCCCCCTAGCCCCCCCTTGTAAAGGGGGGGGACAAGAGTTGGATTTAGCCCCCCCTTCATAAGGGGGGGTTGGGGGGGTATCCCCTTGTTGTAAAGGAAAGGAATTAGATTTAGCCCCCCCTTGATAAGGGGGGGTTGGGGGGGTATTCTCTGGTTGTAAAGCAGAGGAATTAGATTTAGCCCCCCCTTGATAAGGGGGGGTTGGGGGGGTACTTGTATAAGCGTAACTGCTCCAATTAATGTAAGCTTTTGCTAAATCGCTGTCGTCTGTCCAGTTTTGAGCTTCAATTATGCCTTGAAGTCCTGCGCCGTAAGCACCTGGTTTTGAGCCAAAGACTCGAAATTGCGATCGCCCTTGCGCCTCTTCCTGACTCAAACCTGTAGATTCCCAATACAAAATCTCTTCCTTAACTTGTGCTGCTAAAGGGTTGTTTTCAGCCGATTCGTCTAAATCTGCCACAGCTTTTACCGCACTGTCAAACAAATCAATTAAATTAAAAAAAGCATCGCGGAAAAAGCCAGAAATTCGCAAAGTAACATCAACGCGCGGCCGCCCCAAAACAGAAATCGGCAAGATTTCAAAATCTACAACCCGGCGCGAAGGGCCATCCCAAACTGGTTGAACTCCTATCAGCGCCAAGGCTTCGGCGATGTCGTCTCCCCCCGTCCGCATGGTGGATGTTCCCCACACTGACAAACCCAAAGTTTTCGGATATTCGCCGTTTTCTTGGGTGTATCTTTCGATTAAAGTTTCAGCAGCAACTCTGCCAACTCTCCAGGCGGTTTCTGTGGGAATAGCGCGGATATCTACTGAGTAAAAATTGCGACCAGTGGGCAATACATCTGGTCTGCCGCGAGTGGGCGCGCCGGATGCGCCGCTGGGTATGTGCCGCCCATCTAGTCCGCGCAAAAGGTTGGTAATTTCTTGGTTTGTTTGGAGGAGTGATGGTAAAAGATAGTTATTTATCCAGTCTAATTCTTGTTGGGTTGCTTGTCCTGTTTGGATGTTTTCAACCGCAGATAAACGCGGATTAACGCGAATATTTTCGATTAAATTATCTACTAATTCAGCGGCTTTTTCTTCGAGTTCTGCTGTTAAATCGCCTGCTGTGCGGTGCTGAATTATTGAGGTGGGATCGGCCGTTAACGGGTCGAAATCGTAGCCTGAGTCTTCTGCTAGGGCGCGGGTTAAGCCCGATCGCCCGTTGGTAGGATGGCGGGCGATCGCAATTATCAAATCTCTCAACTGTCTACCTTCGGGACACTGCCCGAAAATGTGCAATCCGTCGCGAATTTGGGATTCTTTGAGTTCGCAAAGATAGCCGTCTGTGCGGGTGATAAATTCTGTAAATTCCGATTTATTTAGTTGTATTCCTAAGTCTTTATCTAAGTTTTCTTTGTTGGTGAGGGCGAGAATGCGATCGCGAATCATGGGCAATCTGGACGGATCTAAACTTTGGGCTTCGCAATACTCATCAATTAAGGTCTCCAACTGCTGCAAAGGCCCATAGAGTTCGGCGCGAGTCATCGGCGGTGTCAGGTGGTCGATTATCACAGCTTGCGATCGTCTTTTTGCTTGGGAACCTTCCCCCGGATCGTTGACAATGAAGGGATAAAAATTCGGCATCGCGCCTAACGCCACTTCTGGATAACATTTGTTAGACAATGCTATACTTTTACCGGGAAGCCATTCTAAATTTCCGTGTTTTCCAGCATGAATTATAGCGTCAATTCCCAATTTTTCTCGCAGCCAGTAATAGTAAGCTAGATAATTGTGGGTAGGTTCTAAGTCGGGGGCGTGATAATTTAACGCGGGGTCAAGTTCGTATCCCCGCGATGGTTGAATTCCTACAAATACATTACCAAACTGAATTCCCGGAATCGGAAAAGACCTATTTTTACTTATAAAATCTTGTGCATAGCTTCCCGGAATCCCCCATCTTTTACAAATCCCATCTTGCACTTCCTGCGGCAAACTAGCAAAATATTCTTCATATTCTGCCAAATCCAAAGATTGATGAACAGGCCGCAATTCGCGTCCTTCCGGGTCATTTGTCACGCCCGAAGTCAGGAGTTCAATTAACTCGTTGCCGCTAGCGGGTATGTTTTCAATTTGATAGCCAGCTTGCTGCATAGCTTTGAGGATTTCGACACAGCTAGCGGGCGTATCTAAGCCGACGCCGTTGGCTAAGCGGGCGTTGCGAGTGGGGTAATTTGCTAGAATTATGGCGATGCTTCTGTTGGCGGCTGGGGTTTGTTTCATCTTCACCCAATTCGCTGTTAAATCTGCTACAAATGAAATGCGATCGCCCGCAGCGACATAACCCACTACATCTGTTTCTAATTCGCTGTTCCAAGTCTGTACGGCTTTAAAAGAAACAGCCCTAGTAATGATTTTTCCATCTACTTCTGGCAATGCTACATTCATCGCCACATCGCGGGGCGAAAGTCCCTGAAGTTCCGTTTCCCACTGTTCCAAACCGCCACCGCTGAAGATTGCTTGCAATACGGGAACGTCTAAGGATTTTAAACTATTTTGTTCCGGTTCTTGACTGCTGAAACCGGAGACTGCAAAACTTGTGGTATTGAGCAATAATTGAATTGGTTCTGATTCTTTTGGCTGGAAATATTCCAGCAATTCTATTTGCAAATCTGGTTCCCGCAAAGAAGATACAAAGACGGGAACTGGGACTAAATTTCGCTCTGCTAGAGCTTGACAAAGTGCATCAATTGGTGCTAAGTTTCCTGATAAGTAATGAGCGCGATAAAATAAAATTCCGACCGTAGGGGCGGTGCCCCCGTGCCCGCCCTCGCCGTGCCTTTTAGGGAGTGTTTCCAAACCCGGAGATCCCCCCCAGCCCCCCTTCTTAAGGGGGGAGGAAGAAGTTGTCAAAGTCTCCCTTGTTAAGGGGGATTTAGGGGGATATGAATCGGGTGGTAAAGTTGCAAAACACGCCCGCGCCTGTCCGCCCCAATCATAAATTCCGACGCGGGAAACTGTTTGAGGTAGTGGCGGGTTGTAAGCAGTTTTCAGGCAAGTATCGGCGGCAAATTTTAGTGCATTAACAAAGTTTTGGACTCCGCCTTCTGTGAAATAGCGCCACAGTTGATTGACTGCTGACAGCGATACATTGGAATGGCTGATTAAATCTGGATCTGGACTGTCTTCTCCCGGCATTACAATCAGTGATGCGTTAGTTTTCTGCACCGTTTCTCGCAGAATTTCTAAGCCGTAAGACCAATAAGAACGCCCTCCTAACAGTCTTAAGATTATGACCTCTGCGCGTTCTAAAACTTCCTCGGCATAAGTATCAATTGTTAGTTGTTGCTGCAACTGAAGCAGGTTTACTGCGCGTACCTTGGGAAATTTTGCCGGCATTTTGGATGCAGCGACTGCGAGTGTTTGAATGTCGGTGTCAGCAGCACTAATAAATACTATTGGTGCGGGGGTTTGCTGAATAAAAATTACTCCTTCTGCTTGAGGGTTCCAACCTCCGGGTGTGGCTGCTATTTTGTGCATTAATTTTTCCTCTATATATAACAAGTCGAAATTAAACGAAGTCTCAGAGGCACAGCCTCTCGCTTAATTATGCCACGAAAAAAGCGTCCGCAGCCTCGGAATGCAAAGTCGTAGGATTTTGGAGAGGACTTGCATTCCGAGGCCGCAAACCAAATTACATAAAATATGAAAAATTTATAATGTTATAAATAAAACTCCTCCCATCATGATAGCAGCTCCTAAAAATCTTTCCTGAATATCTTTTTCCTTGAAAATAAAATGGCCGAACAGTACACCCATTAATACGCTGGTACGCTTAAGTGCTATTACTTGCACGACTAAAGTCATTGTCAAAGCTTGCATCTGAAAAATGACTCCTAAAGCATTGAAAAAGCCCATTGCCATTAGCATCGGTAAGTATTGGATAATTTGGCGCTTGGGGTTAGAGGTTTTGTGCAGTAAAACTGGCAGCAATAGGACGCTCATACTCGTCAATAAAGCGAACACCCAAAAAATCGGGGAAGAGTTTTGCACGCCGATTTTGTCAAAATTTGTGGTAATACTCCAGAGAAAAGCTACGAGTAACATCAATTTTGACCCTGGTTGGTGCACAAGTGCTTTGAAGGGGGCTAAGTAGCCTTGAGATTTTTCTTTGATGTTTAATAGATAAGATCCCATGACAATGAGAAAAACTCCAATACCATCAAAAAAGTTGGGATACTCGCCGACAATTAACGGTGAAGTCAGCAGCATGAATAAGGGCGTCAAAGCTACCAGTGGCACGGCGAGGGATAAATCCGACAGTTTGATGGCTTTAATGTAGAGGAGAGCAATGACTGCGTTCATGCTGGCTCCGATTAACAAAGCTATCCAAAATTGTTGGTTTAATGGAGGTATTTCTATAATAAATAGCAACGGAGTTAAAAAGACTGCTGTAAAAAATGTTAGCGACCAAGTGACGACATATTCGTCGTTTGCTTTCAGGTTGTGTTTGCTAACAACATCTTTTACTGCTTCAAAAAAAGCGCTCAAAATTGCCAAAATTAACCAAGTCATCCTAAATATGCGCTCCTGACTCGCTCGTCGTTTAGCAAATCTGATCCAATACCTGTGAGAGTAATGTTACCAGCTTCTAGCACGTAACCCCGATCGGCAATTTGCAGTGCTAAACTGGCGTTTTGTTCGACTAAAAGGATTGTGACGCCTGTGGAACGCAGGTTTTGAATAATTCCGAAAATTTCTTTGACGATCGCAGGTGCTAAGCCTAAACTAGGCTCGTCTAATAATAGCAGCTTCGGGCGCGACATCAACGCGCGGGCGATCGCCAGCATTTGCTGTTCCCCGCCGCTGAGAGTTCCTGCTAGCTGGCGACGCCTTTCTGCTAGGCGCGGAAATATCTCAAATTGGCGCTCTAAATCGGCTTTTACTGCCGCCGAGTCCGATCGAATATAGGCCCCTAATTCTAAGTTAGTTAACACCGTTTGCTGCGCCAAAACCCGCCGCCCTTCTGGACTGTGGGCGATTCCCAACTTCACAACTTCGTGAGCTTGGCGGCGGCTAATATCGCGCCCGCTATAAATAATTTGTCCTTGTCGCAAATTAACTATTTTAGAAATAGCTCTCAATGTGGTACTTTTGCCCGCACCGTTGGCGCCGATGAGACTGACAACCTCGCCCGCATTTATCGTGAGATTAATATTTTGTATGGCTTGAATTCCGCCATAATTTACACAAAGATTCTTCAGTTCTAAGAGGATATTTTGAGATATTTGGGGTGGGTTATCGTGCATTTTTTGTGACGTTGAGTTTGAGGTACCTTGCGATTTACTGTTGGGTGGGGGCGGGTTTATGAGATTGTTATTTTTAGGCCATTATTATCGGTGAACCCGCCCCTACATTGTCATTACTCGTTCCCGGCTCTGCCTGGGAACGCATATCGAGAGGCTCTGCCTCGATTTTTTACTCGTTTACTCTTGGGTGGGGGCGGGTTTATGAGATTGTTATTTTTAGGCAATTATTGTCGGTGAACCAGCCCCTACAAAATGTGTAATAATGGTGCAAAATGTGAGTTTGTGTAGACGCGATTTCCAATCGCCGGGTTTCCTTAGTTATTTTTCATCTCCCAAATAAGCCTCAATCACTGCCGGGTCATTCCTGACAACAGCAGGTTCTCCCAAAGCAATAAGCTGACCGAAATGCAAGACGGCAATGCGATCGCACAATCCCATAACTAGCGGTACATGATGCTCGATCAATATTACAGTTAAATTGAATTGTTGGCGCACTTCTCGGATAAATTCGCTTAATTTGTGCTTTTCATTGGGATTCATGCCCGCTGCGGGTTCATCTAACAAGAGTATTTGCGGTTCTAAGGCTAAAGCGCGGGCAATTTCTAAGCGCCTCTGGTCGCCGTAGGGCAAGTTTTTGGCTTGTTCGCCCGCGCGATCGCCCAATCCGACTAAATCCAACAATTCTAAGGCTTTCCGCTGGGTTTTGCGTTCCATTGCGTTAGATGCTGGCAAGCCGAAAATCCCCGACAGCACCGATAAAACTGGATTGCCCGATCGACTGTGGATGTGTCGGGCGATCGCCACGTTGTCCAAAGCAGAAAGTTCCCCAAACAACCGAATATTTTGAAATGTTCGGGCCATACCTTTATTAGCAATTTGATAAGGTCGCAGTTTAGAAATATTTTCGTTTTGATAAATCAGAGTGCCGCTAGAAGCAGGTATCAGTCCAGTCATTACATTAAATAGAGTAGTCTTGCCAGCGCCGTTAGGACCGATTAATCCAAAAATCTCGTGTTTTTGAACTGTGAAAGATACGTCGTTTACAGCAATTAAACCGCCAAATTTGCGAGTTAATCCTTGTGCTTCTAAGATGGAATTGCTTTTTGAGGTGGTAACAGTTTCTGAAATCACAAAAAACTAGATAAAATGTGCAATATAATTATGCCTCACATTTGTATTTTAATAAATAACCTCCCGCTTTAAAATCCTTTACTGATTACCGATTACCCATTATTAATTACTAGGCATCTAGCTGATTCAACGGAAAACCGCTATAATATTACAATTGCCGTGCCGCCTCAATCTCCTCAAGCCGTATCGCCTAGGTAATCTTATGACGATGTACGAACCGGATTCGCAGCCTTCGCAAACAAAAGTCCTCCCTACGATGTATGATTTACCCAGTGAAGACCCGGAGGAACCCGGTTTGCCTGACGAATTCCACGACTTTCAACCCGAACTGCTGCGTCTAACCTGCCGCCCCGCCAACCATCCGCCAGAACAAATATTTATAGCCACAGACCTCAATCTCTACTACGATTCTAACCATCTCAATTGGTACAAAAGACCTGATTGGTTTGTCGTCTTGGGGGCTCCGAGATTTTATCGAGGTGACGAATTGCGCCTCAGCTACGTGATGTGGCAAGAAAATGTCAGTCCTCTGGTAGTAGTAGAACTGCTGTCACCGGGAACGGAAGATGAGGATTTAGGAATTACAGAAGAAGCACGAAATAAACCCCCTACTAAGTGGCGAGTTTACGAACAGATTTTGCAGATTCCTTACTACTTTGTTTTCAGTCGGTACAACAATCAACTGAGAATATTTCGCTTGATTGGTAATCGTTACCGCGAACAAGTTTTAACCGAGCCGCGCTTCTGGATACCGGAATTAGAATTAGGTATAGGTTTGTGGGAAGGTTGTTATCAAGGTTGTTCGAGGTTGTGGCTGCGTTGGTACGATGTCAGTGGCGATTGGGTTCTGACTCCAGAGGAGTTTGAAAGGCAGCGAGCTGAATTAGAAAGTCAGCGAGCCGAATCAGAAAGTCAGCGAGCAAATCGTTTAGCCGATCGACTGCGAGCAATGGGCATTAATCCAGATGAGCTGTAAAATTAAATAGCAGCATGAAATGGTGCGAGCTGCAAGCGTTGTCCATAAAAACTTATTAACTAAAAATAAATTATGCCAGACTCTACCTCACTGCGCGATCGCTACTTAGGCCTAATCGACAAAATTGTCGAAATCACCCTCAAAGGTCAAATTCGCTCCAAAGAACAAGTTTATCAAATGCTAGTGCAAGACATTAGCACCGGTACTGGCGAAATCTTTGAACGCTGTTTCGGCGAACGCCTTGATGCCGCCGAGAATCAACTCAGAAATGAAAAAGACGAAATCAAACAAGCAAAGGCAAATCGCAGCCTCAGAGCTCTCAAAACCATCCAAGGAGAATGGGAACGCTGGCAGAAAGATAACCGCGTCGATCGCGCAATTGCCTCATCAATCCAACAAATCGTTAGTGCTGAATCTAATGCCCGCCTCTTGGCATTATTGCAAGTAATCGATCCGAATAAAGAACATCCGCTGACTCTCGCTCAATTGCAGCAATTGGCAAAATCTCTGCACCAACAAATGCTGCAAACTGCAAATCCCGAAACCGAACAAGATTTACAGCAAATCACCGCCGGCATCGCCAAAGGTTTAGAATCTTGGCAGCGTTTGGAACCGGAACTTGTGGGCTGGATTTATCAGCCGCAGCAGCTAGGATTTGCCGGTAGTCCCGAACAAAATGGGCCTTGGGCTTTTTGGGCTAAAAAAGTTAACAGTCCCTTTCCCCAGGCTCTCTTGAATACTATTGCAGTCGGTGAATCTGTAGTTCAATTTGCCGCCCAGCAATCGAATTTAGGTTTAGGCATATTGGTGGAAGCGGCGATTATTTTGCAGTGCTTGCAGCGGGCGTTGGCGACATGGTTTGACAAGCAAGTTTACGATTCCAAAGTGTCAACAAAAGCTTCAATTTCTACTTACATTACTTTTGCGGTAATTTGGAGTCAGCTAGCTAGTGGGTTTAATAATTCTACCAAGAGCGGGGAGCAGTTTGCTAATGCTTGTTTTCAAGTAACTTTGCAAATTTTGCGTGCTTTTTCTCAGCGAGAATACTTTCCCCTTTACGGGGGAATTTTTGCTTCGTTTGATGGTAAAGCCCTGCGACATACTTTGGATTATTTAGATGAACCGCTGCGGCGAGTTGAAGGCACTCAAGCGAAAGCTCGGATTCTGACGCTTTTGGGTTATTCGATGCAGGCGGCTGGGGCCTACGAGCGATCGCTCTTGCTGCACAAGCAAGCGCTGGAAATTGCCCGTACCGAAGGAGACAAAGCTTGCGAAGTTGCCAATCTAAATCACATCAGCCGCAACTATGTTGCTCAAAAAAATTATCAGGAAGCGATTAATTACAGCCAGCGGGCTTTAATTATGGCACGACAAACGGGAGAGCGACAAGGCGAGGCAAATGCTCTGGCTAATTTGGGTTACAGCGAAGTGTTTCAAGCGCGGCAGTTGGAGGAGGTGGAACCGGAGGTTTATGAGAGTGCGATCGGTTATTTGGAACAAGGTTTGTTGCTATCGGAAAAATTGGGCGATCGCCAAAGTCAAGCTTTTTGTTCCAGCAGTCTTGGTATTGCTAAAATCGCCCTGGAAAATGCTGAAGCTGCGATCGAATATTTGCTCAAAGGTTGGCAAGCGGCTCAATTTTCAGGGGATTTATATTTGCAAGGTCTGAATTTGGCTTACTTGGCTCAAGCTTATTACAGAATCAACTCACTAGAAAAAGCGATATTTGCCGGCAGTTTGGGAATGTATACTTTGGAGCAAATTGGTGCGATGGAGTGGCGTCAATCGGCTGGTTTGTTGACAATTTTGCGGGGTCAAATGGGGGCGGAATCTTTTAAACAAGCTTTGGCGAAAAGTCGAGCGAATATCATTCCGGCGATCGGTGTTGATGGCTACGATTACATCCCGGAGTTGCTGGAAAAATACCAGCAATCTATTTAATATTATGTCCGATCGATTAACCATAATATCCCGGCGGGGCGGGTTTTTGAGATTGTCAATTATTGGCAGATATTGTTGTTGAACCCGCCCCTACCTGATTTCGGGCGAAGCGAAGCGGAGGGAATCGACCGGACATGATATAACTCTTTGTTGTGGAACAGGCCGGAAAGCCTCTTGCTGACAGAGGTTTAAGGTGTAAGTTCTAACTCGCCGAAAATCACCATTATCAATTAGTATTTCATGGGCGGGCTCTCCTGCTCAACCCCTACTCCCCACAAGAAAATTGAATTTTTGTGGAACAGGCATCTTGCCTGTATTGAATTTTTGTGGAACAGGCATCTTGCCTGTATTGAATTTTTGTGGAACAGGCATCTTGCCTGTATTGAATTTTT
>NZ_JAUBPB010000031.1:0-46317 GCF_036700545.1 Microcoleus sp. SVA1B4 | reverse complement strand
GTGGAACAGGCATCTTGCCTGTTCCTAGATATTTTGATGCACCCCAAACTCCGAATAATTAATGCTCAACTATCACCGGTGTGCCAACTGCGACTTTCTCAAATAAAGCCTGTGCATCTTTATCAAACATTCTGACGCAGCCGTGAGAAGCCGCCCCCCCGATCGACTCTGGATTCGGAGTACCATGAAAACCAATCACATTCTTGCCATCCGTCCAAAACCCCATCCACCTACTCCCTAATGGATTGTCTGGCCCAGCAGGAATAAGTTCTCCTGTCCAAGGATTTTGCCAAACTGGATCTTTGATCATTTGCATAACTTTAAAATTGCCTGTTGGAGTTTCCCACCCGCCTTTTCCCACAGCAACCGGGAAACTGGTTTGCACCTTATTTTGTCGGTAAACATAGACGCGGCGTTCTCGCAATTTCAGCACTAAACGCACTTCCTCAATAGGATTTACCGCAGGCTGTGGTTCCTGGGGAATGTAACGAAATGGTTCTCCCAAGGGCGGCAGTTCTGGGGTTCCGAGATTCGGCAACTGTGTCTCGGAGGTGGGCCGCTGCGCTGCGATCGCACTATTGCTTGAATTAGCCACCACTTCGGCAGTCGTCTGCTGCTGTATGCCGATCGACAGCGCGGCTGCGCTCAAGCTCAGTACAATTAACTTGTTAAACAAAAATTTGCTGTTCACCATTGTTTTGTTCGCTAAACTCCTCACCAGCATTTCCTACAAAGTTCCGATCTAATTATCCGCCAACCGCACCCGATCCGAAAAATTTTGAGATGCTTTTTGACCAAGAATTTCTTGATGGTACCCGCCACGTGATTTATCCGTGGAATCAATCCCCAATCCCAAATCCTTGCATCCTCAAGCCCCCGGATTTATCCGTGGTGTCAATCGAAAATCTCAAATTTAAAATCTAAAATCGAATGACGGCAACTGCGCTGTACAGTTTTTAGTTGAAATTCCACCACTGATAACTTGTAACTCAACACAAAGCTTAGGCAATAATACCAAAACCACAAGGTTTTTATAAGCTGCTCAGTGGAGTTACGCAATAGAATGTCGTTAAAAAACCAGGTTTCTGCGTAAATCTTGCAAGAAAATGATGAAATTTTACCTCCGACTAATTTGATTTTTTAGCAATGACCGACTGGGGATCGACTATTCAAACTATGGCGCTGCAGTATCCGGCAAGCACAATCTGTCTTTGGGTAGAGTTCCCCCCCAGCAACAGTTAGGTGGGCGGAAAAAAACGGCAACGGTCGATCGAATAAACTCAATATATCACGGCAACACTCTAGAGATGCAAACCGCTGAACTTGTTGTAAATCGGGAACTTATGATGTAAAATTTAGTCTTTCAATACTTGTTCGATAATCTTTTTTTGAGATTGTCATAAATTTCCTACTCTGGGGATTAAACTGGATTAGGTATAGAGGTTGGGACTTTCGTGCAGCGGAAGCAAACCCGACCCTGAATAGCAGTTAATGTGAGGTTTCAATGCGTCTTCAGAACATCAAATTATTGACAGGTGCAACACTGTCGGTGGTAATTTCGGCGGTCTCAGTACATCCTGCGATGGCTAACCCTGCAACTCAAATAGCCCAAACGCAGACCACCACAACAGCAAACACTACAACCATTGTCGGTTTTGTCAAAAGTATTGTCGGCGACGTAGTAACTATTCGCGAAGAAAGCGCGCCGTACAGGACTCTCAGGGTTCAAAGATGCGTCCTGAGAATTATTGGCCTCGTACCGGGAATGAAAGTCAGAGCCACCGTCGCCGGATCTCAGATCCAAAATATCGCGGTGATCCCCGATTATAAGGTGGTAGCCACAACGGTTGCTCGTCCTGCAACCCCAGCACCGGCACCGCGTCCGGCTCCAGCACCCGCTCCGGTACCTCGCCCGGCTCCCGTTCCGCGTTCGGCTCCGGTTCCGGCTCCCCGTCCGATTCCGGCTCCTGCTCCCCGTCCGGCTCCTGTGAGAGGACTTTGGTAGACCTAGGTTATACGATTTTAGATTTTAGATTTTAGATTGAAAATTGCCAATGAGAATCAAGCAATTTGATCCGGGGCCCCCGGATTAATTCGTGGGATTGCTTTCTTCAATCTAAAATCTAAAATAGCAAATCTAAAATCGATTGACTGATGAAGATCAAGGTTTGGAACACGGGCCTACAGTTGCCTTCTTTTTTTGCAACTGGTATGAGTAAGCGAAATTAAGTCGCCGCGCACGCGGTGGCTTCGCTGTTTAATAGCAGTTAGAATAATAGAATTGTCCAGCAATTGTGGAGAAATCGCTGCTATGTATTACCTGCATTTCTTGCTGCTAATTCTGCTGTTGCCGATGATTGCGTGCGATCGAGCTACAGATGCGATCGCCCCTGCTGTGGGCGACAACGGCCCCCTGTCGCAAATTCCCTCCCGTGCACCGCTGGCAAATGTTGCGACAAATCAAATTGTACCGACCAAACCGCTGTCGCCGCAGCCAATCCGCATTGTTGCAACTACTTTGCCGCAGCCAGGAGCCAGCGAAAGCGCCTCAAAACCTCCTCAAGTAATACCGATTCCCGCATCGCCAGTGCTGCGAGTGCCTCCTGGCTTTGTCGTCAACGTTTTTGCTGACAATTTAGACGCTCCCCGATGGCTAGCTTTGACGCCGACAGGCGATGTTTTGGTAACAGAAACCAGGCAGAATCGGATTACGCTGTTGCGGGATGCCAACGGCGACGGGGTTGCTGAGGTTCGCAAAACTTTTGCCAGTGCCCAAAACGGGTTAAATATTCCCTTTGGCATGGCTTTTGCCGATCGCTATTTTTTCCTCGGAAATACCGCTGAAGTCCGCCGATTTCCCTACACAAAAGGGCAGGAACAATTGACAGGTACTGGTCAAAAAATTGCTGATTTACCGGGGGGCGGCTACAACCAACACTGGACGCGAAATGTTGTCGTTTCCCCGGACAATAGCAAGCTTTTCGTCTCAGTTGGATCGCAGTCTAATGCCGATGTTGAACCGCTGCCGAGGGCGTCTGTTCAAGTGATGAATTTGGAGGGCAAAAACCAACAAATTTTTGCTTCTGGTTTGCGAAATCCTGTGGGATTGGATTTTCACCCAAAAACCAATCAACTCTACACGACAGTCAACGAACGCGACGGTTTGGGAGATGATTTGGTGCCGGATTACTTGACAAGAATTCGTCAAGGCGAGTTTTACGGCTGGCCTTACACTTATTTTAAGCCGAATTTGCTCGACCCGCGCCACGCTAGAAATGGCAATAGCGCTCGACCTGATTTAGCGGCTAAAACATTAATGCCGGACGTGCTGTTTCAGGCGCATTCGGCGGCTTTGGGGCTTCAGTTTTACGACGGCAAAACGTTTCCCAAAAGATTTCTCAACGGCGCATTTGTGGCGTTTCGCGGCAGTTGGAATCGGAACTCTGGAACTGGTTATAAAATCGTGTTTGTACCTTTTAATGCGGCGAACGGACGCCCTCAAGGTTATTATGAGGATTTTCTGACTGGTTTTCTCACAGATCCGTCGGGCCCGAAAACTTGGGGGAGACCGGTTGGTTTGCTGGTTTTACCTGACGGGAGTTTGCTGTTTACTGAGGAAGCGAATAACCGGATTTATCGGGTGCAGTATCGCCGCTGAGGATTGGGCGATCTATTAGATACCGACTTTTTCAAGAAGTCGGGGATCTGGTTTTTTAGTCAGCTTCAAACCTTGCTAAGTTGAGATTCGCCGAAAATTTTTTGAAAAATTAATAACCTATCTTCTTCCGCAGTTTCGCCATTTAAATCATACAGTTCGTAATAGGAATCTGTTTCTGGCAAGTAGATTGTCGGTAAATTTTCCGGCAGGATTAAATAAGTGTTTTTTACCTGTAAATCATTGTCTATATCTAATGAATATAGAAATCCGTCAACAGGATTTACAATTAACTCATGCAATGAAACTTGTCCCTCTATGTAAAGCTTGAGAGTTAGTTGTGCAACTCGGAAAACCAACCAGCGATTGTACAAATTATCTACATCGCACCAAGAATAAAGATAGCTATCGCCGTATTCATTCTCAAAAAGTGACAGCAGGGGGCCGTCAAAATACTCTAAAGTGACTATGCTTCTGAGAGATAAAGGAAATTTACTTAGTTGAAATCCTATTAATTGTTCCATATTTTTGTACCTTACAATAAACAAGATGTTATTACAAATTTGGCTGCTAAATCAGCAGTAGCAAATTCATGTAGGCTCAAGTGACCGTTATCATCTATTTTGGAGAGAACTCCATCTGTTTTGTCGATCGCTCCTGCTGCTATGTGAGTCCCCAGAGAATCGCGCAGTTTTTTTCTTTTTTTTGTTAGTTTTAAATAACGTTTTTCGGCATTTTCCCTGGTATCAAATAATGATAGCGCATAACCTTGACATCGGGTGGCTTCAGTTTCGGGTTTGAGGTTGCGCTGCGGAGTTATTATCAGCACTGGTTTAAAGTTATTAATAGATCGTTCATCATTGGGTTCAAATACAAATCTAAAAGCCAGCATTTCTTTAGGTTCATAGTCCTGTGGCGGGCATTGAGTTGAAAGTTTGTCTATATGTTCTTGGTGTTTGAAGCACATATTGATAATCTAAGTAGCCTAAAGGTTTTGCGATCGCACTTTAAAATCCCGAACCGGGTTGTCTCAGAAACTCCGCTTCTTCGGGGGTTGTTTCGCGGCCGAGAATTTGATTGCGGTGGGGAAATCTCCCAAAACGCTCGATTATTTCCAAATGCTGCTGCGCGTATTCAATGAGTGAATCGCTTTCAGGTTCGCCGCTGAGTTGGCTAAATAGTTCGACAGATTTTTGCTGGTTTTCTAAGTTTTCGCTGTGTTCAAAAGGCAGATAAATAAACAATTTTTGTACAGTCAGCAATTCGCGATCGAAGTTATGATTAACAGCGTATTCGGCGGTGGCTAAAGCTTTGTTGTCTGTGGCGAATGCTTGGGGCGTTCCGCGAAACATATTGCGCGGAAATTGATCGAGCAGTATAATTAATGCGAGGCAATTTTCGGGGGAATCGTGCCATGAGTCGAGTTTACCGGAGGCGGCTAGTTCGTATTGTTGCAGAAATCGCGATCGCACTTCTGCATCAAAATCCGCATCTTTTTCAAACCATTTCTTGTGGACTTTGCCAAACTCAGGAGAGTGCGATCGACCAAACCAAAAATCTAAAACTTCATTCATTAGCAATCTAGTATGCGATTGATTGTTGATTAAAGCTTCTGTGTCTGTAGTTGCACAAAATGCGCTATCTGTCCAACTACAAACCGCAGCGATTAATGATTAGCAATGATGACTTAGGAACCTTTGTTGTCCGGTGCTTAAAGTTACAAACTAGCAAACAGTCTGTCCCAAGTTTTGCCTCCCACAACTCCGTCTACAGGAATATCCGCTTGTCGCTGAAATCTTTTCACTGCATTTTCGGTTGTCGGGCCGAAAACGCCATCAATTACGATCGGGTGTGCGGACAAGCCCCGCGCGTTCAACAACTTTTGCAGTTTCTTCACATCGTGCCCTTTCGAGCCGCATTTTAAAATCCTTTTATGGTGTCTCACTACTGGTTGATGGCAATCATCTGTGTGGCAAACTGCGGAGCTCGCTGCATAGTTGGCTCTACTTGTGCCAGTCAAAACTAATAGACCGAGAATTGCTAGTAAATAATAAAAAGTCTGTGTTCCCGCCATACTTTCCCTGTTAATTTTCTCAAGCGTTTTTTGCAAGTTTGACGATTGTTTGAGAGTGAGAAACCGGGTTTCTGGGATGGGTGCATCCAATCTCGATTCACCTGGTTTCTGGCAACAGTCAACCGACATTCTACAATATAAGTGGCTTTACTGCAAAATCTCCGATCGTGCAAGTTAAATTTTGTTGCTCTTTGGTAGCAGCAAAGGTAACAATTACTTCGCAGGCAACTGCAACTGTCAGCATTACCAAGTTTCGCGCCAGCGGGTAATCGCAAACGTCATCATTTGCCGCTGAAGGAACCCGATAGTGTTGGTTCCAAATTATTTCGGAGTAATCGGCAGCTAATCCGACGTGCACGCAGGGAATGGAGGCACTGGCACAGTAATCCTTGACTGCTTGCCGCCCGACACTGTTATCAAAAGTATCGATGACTGTGGCGCTGTTGACAAGCAGCCGATCGACATTTGCGGGTGTCAATTCTTTTGAGTGCGCGTCAATGCTGACGGACAAAGCGCGATAGAGGTTGTTGGCGAGAATTTTGGCTTTGAATGCGCCGATGTCCGATCGATAATAGGGTTGAGTGGAAAGGTTGCGTTCCTCGATGCGATCGCGATCGATGACTTTTAACTGACAAAAGCCCGATCGCGCCAGACTTTCTGTAATATTCGCACCCAAAGCGCCCGCGCCGCACACCGTTACCGGGAAATTTTTGATCAGCGACATCACTGCGGCACTTCTATAAAGTTGTTCGTGAAAAAATATGCTCATGGTAATCAAGAATTAGCGATTTTCGACGACTCCAACCAATGAATGCAAGTCGAAGTCTTTGTCCAATCCGCTGAGACAAATCCCCGCACTCATAACTGTCAAGTCATTTTTGGCGATCGCAGAAGTGTGGTGTTCTCCCGTTCCGCTAGTCCATTCAACCAACCAATAATTTTCGCGATCTAAAAAATCCCGCAATTCACCGCCGCCCATTTTCAACGCCCGCTGCAAGCGCTTTTCTTCCCGCACTTTCGGATCGAAATCTTTAATATTTCGGGACACCAATTCGTAAACTGTTCGCATTTCCGGCGTCATCCCTTTAAAGCGAACTTCTTGAGGCAAAATCAACTTTTTTAAAGCTGCTTTTAACTTCTCAGATGGCAGCGGATCGGCGCGCCTGTCAATCTCTTCAAACCACAAACAATGACCGTCCCAGCGCGCAACAATCGGCTCAAACTGCGAACCTTCTGTTACTAAATGCACTGGTACTGGTTTCGCAACACCCGTGCGCTGTTTAGCATCAGATTCGTTAACAGGATAAGCCAGCCACGTTTGCCCTTGCAGCACGTAAGCCAAGTGCAAGCGAACGGGGAGGAGGAGTTGCAAATAGTCGGTCACTTGTGGCAAACTCGGCTCCTCAATTACCGCAGCAATTTTCTCATTAATCGGCCTAAAAATAGCCCATCCTTCAAATTTGCGCGGCTGCGGTAGAAAAGTATAAACCATTGAGCTAACTCTTATCCGCACGCTTCCCCCACGCACGCAAGGAGCCAGGAATTGGGTATCGAGTAGGTGCGCTTCTTGGGCAGCCAGTTGGCTGAGGATTTTGCGGATATCTGCCACTGAATTGACCTCCGTCATCTTACTTTTTGTTACCCAAAACACTTTTAATTTAAGAAATTATAAAGATTCCTCAACACTATTGACAGAAATTAATCTCCTAATCTAATATTGAGCGAACCTCGCAACTTAACGTTGTAAATATCTTAAGTAAATATGCTGCAAAAGCTTTTTTCTAAGTGGGTTGTAGTCACTGCTTTGACACTTCCTCTTTTTGGCTCAGTCCAGGTTGCTAAAGCTCAGGACAGCTATGGAGCTACTGCTTATTCTCCGACTTCTGACGCCACTGGTATTAGTTGGGATCATGCTACGGAGAAAGAAGCACTAAACGCAGCAGTAGCCGCTTGCAATGAACAAAGCGGAGGTGCTAACGACTGCGAACCGCTGACATCTAATAGTAATAATTGTGGAGCGATCGCCGTAGGCAAAGGAGGAGCCGGTGCGGGCTGGGGCGACGATAAAGCCGCAGCAGAAGCTCAAGCTCTCGCCGGTTGCAGCGAACTAGAGGGCGGCAGTTGTAAAGTGCAGCTTTCAGCTTGCAACAACTAATTAAAGTGATAAAAATTGGTCAGAGAAGTGTAGATTATCGCTGGTAAAATAGTTTAGAAAATAGTAAGTTTAAGGTGCGCTGGGCGCACCTTACAGAATACAAATCGGCTAAAAGTAGGGTGCGCCATGTGCACCTTACAGTTAATCTCCTACTTCGGAAGTAACTGCATCAGGTGGCAGCAAACTTTCTAATCTATCTTTAGACCAGTATTCAGTAGGGTAAGCAAGTGCAATAATATCAGAGAGTCGAATCAGCCACGTAACTTGTCCGTAAGCATCGATATTTTCCGCCTGTTCGTTAGGGGGAACTATCACCAAAAGTTCCGCAAACTCCCCGAACAAATTAATCGGGATGCCACCGAAACTGCTATTATTTGTTTTAATCCAAACTTTGCTGCCTCGATCGAGAGCTTCTTGCAGTCGCTGGGAGAGCAAACTAGATTTTTTGACCTGGGATTTTTTGGCTTTCGACTTTTTTCCCATAGTTTTAAGAAGTTAAAGTAGTTGTATTGTGGGTTGCACTGTGGATGGCACAGTCCGTTAGACAGTGGGTTGAGATTTAGTGCGATCCTCTTCGTTGGCGTAGCCCCCGTAGGGGCGGGCTTGGCTAACGCGGTTCGGTATTGAAACGGACTGAAGGAAAAAGGGATCTCGCCCCGTCGCTACCCCATTAGTCTAGTCTATAAGAAAGTGCTGTACTGCGATCGTAATAACAATTTAATGGCAAAATCGCCAAATGACACCAGTTCCCAAAAAATGCGACTCTAGCCAAGCTTCAAACCCTTAATTCATCAGTGATTCCCAATCTAAAATCTAAAATCTAAAATTTAACATGGTATGACCTGCGGTGGCACTGTTACAAAGTCAGTCAACGATGCCCGTGTTTCTACTGTGTCCAAATGCAGTATAATCGGCGGAATCTTCCCAAATCGTTTAAGTAAAACAATGGACTGGCGAAAGCTCATTCATCCAAACCCGAAAGCTTCAACAAGTCAACCAGCAGCGCCAGAAACTCGATTGTCTGTAGAATTTTTGCTAGGGCTCTTTGCTGCGGGATGGACTCAACAGCAGGTGTTAGAAAAATATCCCGCACTGACTTCGGAAAAGTTACGCGCTGCTTTGGCGGGTGCGGATTCCCAGTTACTCTCCTCCATCGCTAATCCAGAATTACTAGAAATTATCGCAGAAGGAAGAAGGAAGAAGTCGATGTGAAAATGCAATAATAGGAATCGCTTGAGGACAGGCAACCGGGAGTTTTGGAATAAAGGGCGATCGGATTCCTCACTCTATTACTTTACTCTCATTTGTAGGATTTTTTCAGTATCATTCTCTTCCTCAAGCCCAAATTTTTTGGAAATTTCATCGATTGTCTGAGGTTGAACGACTCTTGATTTAGCTCGCTTCAGTGCGGTTAACAAGCGAGTTGCATTAGCAGGCGACCTCAGCAAATAAAGCGTTTCTAGCAAACTTTCTAATTCTGCCTCAGAAATCAAAATCGCATTTTTGCCGTTAGGTCTAGTAATAACTATTACTTCCCCAGTTTCAACAGCGCGATCGCAGAAATCTTTAAAATTTGCTTCAGCTTCAGTGTATGTAATCTCAGTTGACATAAATTTATAACTCCGACTAACTTAATGACTCAACTTTTATCACTTTACTAATAGTGATAGCGCGCTTTCAGAAAATCAATACGGTCATCACTCACTAAATAAACAATACGATGTTCTTTATTCAAACGACGCGACCACGCGCCAGAAAACTCATATTTCAAGGGTTCCGGCTTGCCAATGCCTTCAAACGGGTCTCGCAGAATTTCTCTGACCATTTTGATTAAGCGTAACGCCATCTTGCGGTCAGTTTGTACCCAATATTCTAGGTCTTCTAAAAACTCCGGCTGAAAAACGGCCTGACGTTCTACGCGATCGCTCTCACCCTCAGCACTCATCTGGCAAACCCTGAATCATTTTTTCAATTTTATGCTCCCTCCTAGAAAAAATAAGGTGAGCATTGCCCGCCAGCTTAACTCACGGGCAATGCCTAAATCATATCACTTGTCATCCCTCACAGGCAGCGACGTATCAAGAATTTCCATCAACAATTCCAGCCGCGAAGGACGACTCAACATCGGCACTAAATTCGGTAAGGAGTAATAATCACCTGCAAACGTAAAGGTTTCCACCGATACTTGTTTGTCCTTCAATTTCTTTTGGACATATTCGCACCAAGCACCAACTCGCACAATCACAACATCAGGAATTACCCCCAAACTGCGGCAGTAATTCTGATAAGCATCTGCAAAATAAGGTGCAGCGTTTTCGCCTTCATCTGTTACCATAATGAATTGCTCGACAACCTGCTTCTTAATTCGCATTGCTTCCACCGCGCAACCGCAACTTGTGCCGCCGCCAGCGCGAATGTGCTTGAAAGCGCCTTCCCAGTCTGTCAATTCGCTGCCGTTTGCTTGCACTGGATACGGTATCGTGTCAAAGGCATAAACAAACAGTGCAGCGTCGGAAATGCCCGAAATCAAAGCAGCGAGACGCTTCCCGACTTCGATCGCACTTTCCATTGAACCCGACTTGTCAATCAACAAACCGGTTGCTTTGGCAATCTTGCCGCGCTTCTTCACCTGTTCGTTTGTCACCGCTTCCAGCTTCGCCGCCGTTGCTGCGTCGAAGTTCGCGCCCGCACCCGCCACACTCGCTTTGTAAGCAGAAACCCGATCGCACTTTGCCGCTTCATCCAGCTTCGAGTCAATCAACTGCTTGACTTCCGCGTGATCCATCGCCCCGCGCGACTGAATCGATTTCAAATTGTTGATGACTTCCTGCGGCGACATCGAGTTAATCAGCGCGGCCAAAACCGTTGGCGTTAGCTGTTTGATCGCACCAACTGCGATCGTATACGGAATCTTGTACTCAACAATCAAATTCGCCTGTTCCGCAGGTGTCGCCGCCTTGGCCAACTGCTTCAAAACGAATGCCAGAGAGTCTTCCGGCGGATTGTCTTTAAATAGAATAGCATTAGCGCGATCGCTCGGCTTGACGTGCAGCGTTGCGTACAAATGCTTCATCGCCTTGCGGTTGCGGATGGCGGCGCGATCGAAAAACTGTGCATTCTTTTCCCGCGATTTCAGATAGCGAGTGACAGCAGTGCGCGCGCTGCGAGGCACCTTATTCTGGTGCCGCTTCATAAAGTCCACAATCCGCGAAACCTCGTAGGGAGGGAACTCTTGCAGCATCATAAACCCGGCATCTCGGTGTTCCGTCAGCGCCGAAGTCAGCAAATTTCCGGCAAAAACTTCCTTGTGATCGCGCACGTCGCCGTGACGTTGATACCACACTGCTAAATGACCGTAAAAAATCGGGTCTAATTCGACAATTAACTTGTGAATTTCTGCTACTTTTTCTAATTGACGGTGTGGAGTTGTAAGCAGACTGTTGAGCAGTTCCAAACGCAAATCGCGTTCTGCTGTATTCATATTCATTGGTGTCACCTAATATTTTGCACCTAGCGCCTTAGTCCGCCAGGGATTGAAATCCCTGGCTCAAAGCTAAAGTCCTCTTAAGAGGACTGAAATGCGTGTTTAAAAATGTATTTTCTGTGATTAAAAACCAACAAAAACAAATATCTTTAGTCCTCTTCAGAGGACTTTAGCTATTAGACAGGGATTTCAATCCCTGGCGGACTGTTTCGGAGTCGAGTGACTTCAAATCTGGTTCAACCCAATTAATCCGAGCTTCCCAGGACATCAGGCGATCGCGCGTCTAGTAGCGAAAGGGTAAACTGCGATCGGCATATTTTGCAATCAAACCGTTAGCCAGATGTACGATCGAGTAATTGTGACTTTCATCGGCGAGATATCGGCCAACATTTTCTCATGGCTAATACCAATTTATTTTTGAGGACGGAAGTCTTCAATACAAACAGGATTACTTAATTATTATCCTGAATTAACCACAATAGCTTATAGCGCCTCAAAAGTCACTTCGCGCAAGTTAAGAAAGCCATTTGCACATACGCAGGAGTTGAACCTACGACTTCTATTTTCAGAGAAATGCCCAATCAAGAGCTAGTATGTAGGCTTCCTTTGTTGGGGCGCGAAGTGGAACTTTTAAGTGCCGGATAGATATAAAAAATTCAGCTATAAAAGGCAGCGCACAAGTCAGAGAAGCTTTAGCCTCGCGGCAAGTAGGAATTGAACCTACAATTCGATTTAAAGTCGAACGTATCCAGTTTGTAAGCTTCTTTAGTTGGGGTGCGCTGCCTAATAGGTGCTTTAAGTGAATTTCTAGCCGTAAACAGCTTCTGGGCGGACAATTAAATCACCGCTGGGACGGCGATCGAGCACGTAAGACTCGAAGCGATCGCCCTTGACATCAAAATGATTAGCCAGACGTTCCTTAATAGCCTTGTCGCTCATTCCTGCCGCGATACCCAGTTGGTCTTCGGCCAGATCGTAGGAACGTCCTTCAAAACGAATGTGAACCATTACCGATACCTCCTAGAGCAATTTTGGATTTTGGATTAGTAGCTTATCTGCTCTCGACTTTTGCTTTTTGTGAGACGCGGGCAAATTGCCAGTATCGGTAAAGATTCACGAAATCTGATAATCTTTACTGAAAGAAGCGCCGTTCTAAATGATAAGCTTGTTTGATTTTGCGGATTTGCTCAGCCTTTTTGCTTGATTGAAATCTGGCAGAACTTGTCTGTTCTGAATCCGCATTAAATTCGTTGAAATTAGACTGATTTCGTACAACATCTGACTCGGTTCGAGTCAATTTGTAACCGAACAGTCTCGTATAAAGTAACAACATGACCATCGAGTCTATATTACAAGACTTTCAAATTGATGTTCGTTGAAATTTTGAGCAATATTTAGTTGTCAAGGTTCAGAATTTGCCCGGAAAATACAAGTTTTTGCTTGTCCTGCGCTTTCCGTATTTTTATACTACATAAATACTACACAGGTGTCAAGGGGGTAGCAAAAGTTTTTTAGATAAAACTTACACGAGGGGCGAGAAACCGGGTTTTTTCAGGAAAATATCTCGTTACAACCCGCAGATCCGGTAAAAAACCCGGTTTCTTGGGTCGGAGTGCGATCGCCCGCTGTAACATCGATCAAACATCCTTAACATAGGAAATACTGTCGCGAATATTGTGGAAGCCAGCAGACTCGTAAAGATGCAATGCACCTGATGGATTTTCAGCATCGACGCCGACAATAGCAGTAGCGACACCGGCAGCTTTCAGCCGATGCAAACCAGCGAGCAACATTGCTCGTCCCAATCCCATTTTGCGGAAGCCGCGCCTAGTGCCGAGACAAGCAATCCAGCCTTCATTGCGCCTGGTACGATCGCACTCTTGCACACTAATCTCGCAGTAACAAAAACTGACAAATGTGCCGTCATCAGCAACAGCAATCAAGTCTAAATCATTTCTGTAATCGGGTTTAGCTAACTCGTGCTTAAATTTATCCACCGTTAAATCGTGATGATTCCAGTGATCGATAAACGACTGGTTGAACATTTCTACCCAAGCTGCCGCATCCTGTTCGCCGGGGAACTGAATAAGGGCAAAACCTTCGGGGAATTGCGGTTCAGGTATTGGTTCAGAGAGCGATCGCGCCATTCGGTAAAAATAGCGATCGGCCTTGAAACCGCAACTAGCCAGCACAGAAATGCGATCGCAATCCTCCGCGCGCGCGTAGGTTCGCAGCTTCACGCGCCCGCCCCGCATCGCAGACACTTCACGCATCCGCACTTCACCCCAGGCGATCGCGGCTGCTTCCACATCACCGGATCGCACGTCGGGGTGGACGCGAAACCACAGCCAACCGTCAATTACTTCCCCAGGCTCAGAAACCGACAACTGAGCAAAACCGATTAATTTTCCTTCCGCATCTTCCCAAAGGCGGATATCGTGCGCTACATCTAGGGACGGTTGGTTAAATTCTTGTTGTAATTCCGAGATGGAAGTGCCTTCATCGAGCCGATCGAGTTCTTCGCAAGTATTGATTAAATGGGCGATCGCATCTAAATCGCGATCGCCCCCATAGCAGCGCGCCGAGAGATTTGCCATCATAGCTAATCACCATTCCCTGTTGTTATTCAGTTTCAAAATAGCTTGGGCGATCGCACTTTTATCGATCGGGCGGGTCGATCGACATTAAAAATCCGACCACGCAAACACTCACTGTAATCCAACCGCTACCGCCGTTGGCTGCTATCGTGAGCGCAAAATGGGCGAAAAACGACATACTAGAGACAGTTTAAAGTCTCAAAGCCTTGTGAATAGTAGGTTATTGGGGATGGGAGTAGAAGGACTTGAACCTTCGACCTTGAGATTAAGAGTCACCTGCTCTAACCAACTGAGCTATACTCCCGCATCTAAGCTAGTATAACACAACCGTTTTGAAAAATCAACTATTTCTGTAAAAATTTGTGGCGATCGGTCTGACCTGACATCTTGCAGCAATATCAATAAGAGGATTTTTCGTGGGGTCGGGCGGGTTTATAGAACCTATTTGCAAGCTTTAAGGCTGTTGGCGAACCCGCCCCTACCGCTAATTGAGAATGGTGCAAGATATCAGTCTGACTCAACATTGAAATCGAGAAAATACCGCATACAATTTTTGTGTAATTCCTAGAAAATCATTTTGTAGTAAGGACTTCAGTCCTTTTTTGCCCGCAGTAATTGCAACAAATAAAGTCCTTAAGCTGTGGAGCATTTAAACCAGTAACAAGGCTAGTAGGGTGCGTCAGCTAGAACTTTTACGCTGAAACGGAAAACCTTAGATGCTGACGCACCTTACGCAAGTCCTTTAAATGCCGAACAGCTTATCGCTAATGCTTCACTCGATAATGAAGCAACATGAAACCGTTGCTGTAGATTTTGCGATCGGCAACTTCCAAATTGGTCGGCTCGATTGCACCGGAAAAAAGAGGAATTCCCGCTCCAATTACTACCGGATTTAACTTCACAATCATCTCGTCAATCTCAGAAAAAAGAGTTGCCGCTAAAGCCCCACCACCGCAGAGCCAGATGTCTTTACCCGTTTCCCTTTTCAATTCCTTAACCAATTCAACAGGATTGTCCGAAACAAGTTCAATATTCTCATCGGGACTGGCTTCCATAGTGCGCGAAAAGACATACTGCTTCAAGCTGGGATAAGGATTAGTTACACCAACATTTAGCCCTACCTCATAGGTTTTCCGTCCCATCAAAACCGCATCAAACTGCTTGTTCTCTGCACGAATGCCTCGTGCTTCCTGAAAGTGAGCCGGAAAAGTTTCAGGAAAGGAATCTAACAAATCAGCAAAATGCTCTCCGTCCATAGGGAAACAATCAAATGACCCATCTTCGCGAGCAATAAACCCATCAACTGTGCAAGCAACGTAATAGTTTAGTTTTCTCATCTTTCACGTTCATTTGGTACAACAATTTTACATCGTAAAAACCAGGACTTGTTTCATCAAAATCATCCGCAACGCAAGTAAAAATTCCTTTTTCACAGCCAAATTTACGGGGTTTGAAGACGGCAGTCTTTTCAGGCGACGTTTCTTTCAGTTTTTGGATTTCGTTTAAAATTTGAATATCCTTCAATAACAAAATCCACTGAATTAATTCTAATTTTATAACTTGAAATCTCATGGCTTTTATGTTGAATAAGTAGTAAATTTAGACTTATTATAAACCAATCCATCCACCGAGGAGGTACTGCCCCTCCTATCCCCGCGTTATCAGCACGGTGTCTCGCTTTTCGACTTCCGGTGGTTAAAAGGAAGATGAAGGAATCGAACCCTTACAGTTACCTGTACCCCAGTTTTCAAGACTGGTTGCCAACCATTTAGCGGCATCTTCCAAGGGGTGTCTGACGGGGATTGAACCCGCTAATAACTAGCTTCACGGGCTAGCGTCTCGACCGCTTCGATTTCAGACACCGTAAGTGGAGTCAAGGAGAATCGAACTCCTGACCTCTTGCGTGCAAAGCAAGCGCTCTACCAATTGAGCTATGACCCCTTATACTATTTTAGATTTTAGATTTGAGATTTGAGATTGGGGATGAGTTAGTGGATATGGGTTTGGAGATTACCGACAGTTTAATTAGTTTTTTAAAGTGGTATTAAGTCGCCCATAACAAAATCTTAGACGAATATTCAAGCTTCCAGATTGATTTGTGAAATCAATCTCAAATCCAAAATCCAAAATCTAAAATCTAAAATCGGTGTGGTGGATTGCGATCGGATTTGAACCGATATCTTTCTAACAGCCAGTTAGATGCTTTACCAATTAAGCTACGAACCCCAGACAGCAGGAGCGGTAGGACTTGAACCCACAACATTCGAGGTAGAAGCTCGACACTCTATCCAGTTGAGTTACACTCCCGTATTTTTTGTTGATTTGTGCGATTCCCTACGGGAATCGATCTTAATATAAAAAATTATCCATTCAATGGAATCAACCTCCTTAAATTAAAGCAAAAACAACGAGAGTGGCAGGACTCGAACCCACAACATCCGCGTCCGTTAGCGAAGCGTGCGCGGTAGCGCATAGCGCGGCGCTCTATCCATTGAGCTACACTCCCCTAAATTGGTAGTCCTGACAGGAGATTACCCCGCGTCTGCTTGTAAGGCAAACGCTCTACCATCGAAGCTCAGGACTACAAAAGCGGATGATGGGACTCGAACCCATGCGCTGAGAATGGCATACTCAGATGCTAGCCTTTACATCACACCCGCCAATCGATTTGAGATTTTAAATTAGAGATTTTGGATTTAACTGAGATGTTGCACCATCGTCAATAAGCCTTTTATGAACAGGCTTTCCGGCCTGTTCCACAAGAAAATCTACTCTTTGTGGAACAGGCCGGAAAGCCTGTTCTGGAGAAGAGTGCAAGATGTGAGATTTAACAAACTTCTTGTTTCGCCAAGCGGATAACGGGACTCGAACCCGTATCGCGAGTTTGGAAGACTCAGATGCTACCGTTGCACCATATCCGCACTTTAATTAGTGTTACCGAGCGATCGCCCTTAGTAATTTGCTAAACTAGAGAGCGGAGAGCAAAAATATGAAAGTTATACTTACAGCACCCAATCCAGAACTATTTGCCGCATTCCAAGAGTATTTTTTCTACCTACCCAATGTCGAAATTACCAACAAACGTTTCGAGGATTTAACCGAGTATGACTGTTTGGTTAGTCCCGCCAATTCATTTGGCATGATGGATGGCGGTATCGATGCAGCCATTGTTGATTTTTTCGGTCATTCTCTAATGGTTAGGGTTCAGCAGCATATCTTGGAAGACTATCTAGGCGAACAACCCGTTGGCACATCATTCATCATCGAAACTCACCATCCCAAACATCCTTTTATCGCTCATACTCCCACCATGCGCGTACCGATGTCTGTCGTAGGAACAGACATTCCGTATGTGGCAACGTGGGCAATGCTGTTAACAATTCGGCGCTACAATCAACACGCAGAACGTAAAATTGAGAGTGTTGTTTGTCCGGGTTTAGGAACGGGAATCGGCCGAGTTCCTTATCGCGAAGCCGCGCGGCAAATGGCACTGGCTTACGATTATTTTGTGTATCCCACACCGTATGTCAACTGTTTTGTGGCAGCAGAAAGACAACTGCAAATTTGGGAAGGTGGCGATCGCAATCCTGCTTAAAGAGCGATCGCACTTTCCCAAGCAGGTGGCGAGATTTGAACTCGCATAAAAGCTTTACAAGAGCCTCATGTTGCCAGTTACATCACACCTGCATTTTTGGTGGCGGGGGCAGGAGTTGAACCTGCTATTAAAAGGCTTATGAGACCTCCAAGCCTACCCAGGCTACTTCACCCGCGATGTCACCAAATACCCCTGACTGGCATCGAACCAGCACTAACTAGATCCTAAATCTAGCGCCTCTACCGATTGGGCTACAGGGGCAAAACCGATTTGAGATTTGAGATTTTAAATTTTAGATTGAATAAAACCTAATACCCCCGACAGGCCTCGAACCTGTAAGACGCTCATTTTGAGTAAGCGATGTTTTCCAATTACATCACAGGGGTAAAGTCGGGATGGTTGGATTTGAACCAACGACTCCATGCTCCCAAAGCATGGCTTCTGGCCACTGAATTACATCCCGTTCATGCTCCTAGTGAGACTCGAACTCACAATCAAAATAGAACAGATTTTAAGTCTGCCGCGTCTGCCAATTCCGCCACAGGAGCAAGTAAAAACTTAGTTGAAAATTTGGTACTCCTGACTGGATTTGAACCAGCAACACACAAGGTTTGAGCTTGCGGCATCTGCCAATTGGGCTACAGGAGTGTAATTGATCTGCTTTGGTAATAGCAGAACTGGGAAGGCAGGGATCGAACCTGCATTTTTCCGCTTTCAAAGAGCGGTGCCATACCGATTAGGCGACTTCCCAATAATTCGGTGCCGGGGTAGGCTTTGAACCTACATAAACTCCTATTTTAGAGATAGGCGACTTTAGCAATTTGTCTACCCGGCAATTTAAAAAATGGCTGCCCCAGTAGGACTCGAACCTACAACCTAGCGGTTAACAACCGCTTGCTCTACCATTGAGCTATAAGGCAACGCAATCCCCCAAGTCAGTATCGAACTGACAACCTCTTGTTCTTCACACAAGCGCTCTACCAACTGAGCTATCGGGGGAAAACGGAGAAGGTGGGATTTGAACCCACGACGGTTGTTAAACCGCTCTTTCTTAGCAGGAAAGCGCCTTAAGCCACTCGGCCACTTCTCCTCAGCGAGAACGGAGGGATTTGAACCCCCAAATCTTCAGTTTCGTAGACTGAGATGTTATCCAGTTACACCACGTTCTCAAGATTGCAACTGCGGATTAAATGCAGTTACAAATGGGTCGGGCTGGAATTGAACCAGCAACGCTTTAAGCTACTGTTTTACAGACAGCTACCCACGCCAATAGGAGGGCCGACCCAAGATTGAAATTTTGGTAGGTCGTCGAGGAATTGAACCTCGATCCATCCGCTTAAAAGGCGGCTGCAAAACCATTCTGCCAACGACCCAGTTTGGAAGTGCTGACGGGAGTTGAACCCGCAATCACTTGGGTGAAAACCAAGCGGCTTAAACCATTTGCCTACAGCACTATAAATTGGCACAGGAACTGAGATTTGAACTCAGAATGCTGGTTTTGGAGACCAGAGTGTTGCCAGTTACACCATCCCTGCTTTTGGTGGCAGCGGCGGGATTTGCACCCGCATTGACCAAGGTATGAACTTGGCGCTTTACTATTAAGCTACGCTGCAATGTCACTTTCGCTTCGTTCCTTTTCAAAGTTAAAAATTTCAATTAAAAGACTGTTAGTTTAATCTTTTAATTTCTAATTTTTAATTTATGATTGGGAACAGAGGTTAGGGCGGGATTTGAACCCGCGAAAATCGGTTTTGCAGACCGACGCTTTGAGCCACTCAGCCACCTAACCTGGGAGTCCCGACGAGGTTTGCACTCGCAATCTTCACGCCAGAGGGGGAGACGGCTTGACTTTTGCCTACGGGACTTTGACCCCCGCCGAAAAACGGATACTTGCTTTCCGACAGGAGGTTTGGATTTTAGACCAAAGTTCCAATTCCCCGATTCTTCTCCTGTGGAGTAAATCTAAAATCTAAAATCTAAAATCTAAAATCGACTGACGGGAGTAACGAGACTTGAACTCGCAACCTTTCGCTCGACAGGCGACTGCTCTGACCGGTTGAGCTATACCCCCGCGAAAATGAACAATATTCTGTCCTTGAATTACTCAAGTTGGGACGGGGTGGCGGTTGATTCCGCGTACTACAACCGATCGGGCTATTGTTGCCGGAGTCTACACCGCCGATGTCCACAATTATGTGACATGATTAACTTCCTATTCTGTTTTCAAGGTTCATATTGCTCGTGGGGTAAGGCTTTGAAGCTCTTTCCCCTTCGCCATACATTTATACTACATTGAGTATTACAAGACTGTCAAGGGGGTAATACAACTTTTTTTGAAATTGGGTTTTTTAAAGGGGTGTCGATCGCTCCAAACAACCCTCTACGTTCCCCAAAACCCATATATATCAAAATTTTTGCTGCTAAACTGATCTTGTGGCGTAAGGTAAATCTGATGCTGAAACCGTACTACACTCCAATGTCTCTGAATTCTCGCCGTCGCGCGAGGTGGCACTTCTGGAAAATGCGATAATCAGCTTTTAGATATCAAATACTACAAATCAAATCTTGTCTGAATTGCCCTTAACTCCCGTGCCCGCATCCACAGAACCCGATCGCCCAAACCTCCATCACTGGCTACACTCGTTGGATAGCTGTCCGAGTACCAACAGTTGGGCGATCGCCCGCGCGGCCCAACTCCACCACGGAGATGCAGTATTTACCAAGCAGCAAACCAGCGGGCGCGGCCAACACGGGCGCACCTGGCACGCCCCAAGCGGTGTCTTGACTGTTAGTTTTGTTCTCGACAACCTCAACCCCAATCTGTTGCCAGGGCTCAGTTTAGCAGCGGGTTTAGCGGTGATTTACGCGATCGAAGATTTGGTTCCCGACTGTCGCGATATGCTGCGCCTGAAATGGCCAAACGATGTCTGGATCGATCGCCACAAATTAGCCGGAATTCTCTGCGAAGCTACTTCCGGCAATGCTTTGGGCAAAACTCGCGCCGTTGTGGGAATTGGACTCAACCGCTGCGTAGATTTCGCGGCTGCGGGATTGGATGAAAGTGCGATCGGCAATGCGATAAGCTTGCATTCTATTGCTAGTACAGTACCGGATGAACTGTGTTTGGTCGATCGACTGCGGCACTATTTACTCGAACTAGCCGATATGTTTTCTACCACAGACAAGCCAGCCTCCAAGTCCGGTTTAGCGCTACTTTTGCCGGAATTGCGCCGCCGCGATGCGTTGATTGGCTGCCCGGTGGCGATCGAACTTTCCTCGGAAACCATCTGCGGAGAAGCCGCCGGCATTGATGGAAGCGGCCGCTTGTTAGTATGCTTGGCGGGCGATCGAATACAAGCCTTTACCTCCGGGCGAGTTCGATTAATTTAAGAGTCATTAGTCAGTAGTCATTAGTCAGTAGTCAGTAGTCAGTAGTCAGTAGTCATTAGTCATATCCTGTCGATTACCCGCAATCAGGTAGGGGCGGGTTCACCAACAATACCTGCCAATAATTAACCATCTCAAAAACCCGCCCCGACCGGGATATTATGGTTAATCGATCGGACATGATATTAGTCAGTAGTCAATAGTTATTAGGGAAAATTTCCCATTCTCAATTACCAATTACCAATTACCAATTACCAATTACCAATTTCCAATTCCCAATTCCCAATTCCCAATTTTAATTGATCACCTCAAATACTACCAATCTGCTCAGCCACAGCGGTTGATTGGCCTCCACACCTTCGGGACGACCCTTAGTAGAAGCAACTTGTATTCTGTTGCCATTTATCCCTTGTCTAACCAAAATATTTTTCACATTTGTCGCCCTTTCCAGTGCCAACTTTTGATTTTCTACCGGAGTGCTTTTAAAATCGCTGTAGCCCACTATCCTTAAATTCTTCGTGCGATTTTTCTCCATATATTCCTTGACTTTGCTAAGCTTTTGTGCTACGTCTTTCGCCTGCAAACTTGCCGAGCCTGCACCGAAATACACGCGAACTGGCATTATTATCTTTGGTGGCGGTGGAGTTCCTATAATCACTGTATTTGTTACCGACTTCACCCCCGGAATTGTCTCAAAAGCTTGAGTTATTTTCTGAGCATCTGGCACTTTGCTTACGCTGCCTGCAATGGCGACTTTTCCCTCTGCATAGCGAGCTGAGATATTAATGCTTTCTACTTTATTCAAAAGAGCTGCTGTCCGCTTGACATCGGCTTCTACTAAAACTGGATCGGGAGGTACTTCAACGGCTATAATTTTATTTTCAATTCTTGATTGGGGAGCCGCTTGCTGAGCGATTTTTTCCGCTTTCGATCGCAGATTTTGATTCGGCACTCGTCCCGAAATCTCCAATACTCTATCTTTAACATCCGCCACAAGGCGATAAACTGATAAATCGGGAGCAGATTGTAATGCTAAATTTGTATCTGCTTCTAAGCTCGCTGCAACTGAGCTGCGGTATTGATGAATTCCCCAAGGTACGCCAATTAAACCTAACGCTGCCAAACCGATCATGGGTAAAATGGGAAGTTTAGAAGATTTAACTTTTACCTCTGTATCTATTAATTTTTGCAATTTCGAGTTTATTTCGGGTGGCACATTGGCTGGATCGCCGTTAAATGACTGAATTTGAGCTCCGTATTCTTGAACAATATTGTTGAATATCGATCGCATTTTGTACTTAAACCACTGGCGGGTTTCTCCTTGCATCACTACTGCCAGATAACACGAACCCGCAACTTCCAATACTATGGTAGATGTGCCGTATTCTATTGCATCAATCTCGGCAATATTTCCCGACTGAGATATGCAATCGTTGACAAAAGCCCGAATAGCAGTCAGCATCCCGGCTACCATTTCTGATTCTAGCTGTTCGCGTTCAGAATGCTGCACTGCTGAAATTACTAAGCCGGATTTTGCTTGAATCAAAAAAACCGCTTTAACACTCAGTGGTGTTGTTTCTTTCATCAGCAATTCTGCTTCAGAAATTCCCTGCACTTTGGATTTAATTTTGCGACTAATTGCCTCTGGGCTTAAAGATGATTCGAGTTTTTCATTAATCTCCCGCATCATCTCGGCGATGTATTTTAAAATCGTGCTGCCGATGATCGGATAAAGTGCATCCGACATTGCTTCTCGCTTGAGATGAATTTGCTGTTTGATAGCGGTGGCCATTTCCGGCGCGATCGCCATTGCAATTTCATCGGGCGATTCACTCATTCTGTGGCTGATTCCCACAGTCAGAGCCGGCGATATGGCTACTCCCATCGATTGTCTATTTTCTCTGGTTTTGCTATTAATTATTTCATCAATTATCGGACTTATGGTTTCGACAAATGATTTTCTCGACTCATTAATTGTTTGGAGCATCATTTCGGGAAAAATGATTTTAATTCTGGCAAGTAACTCTTCCCGATCGCCTCCCCATTCCGCATCAGTAATTTTGCGATCGAGTTCCCCTACTTTATCGTTGAGTCTGTAATTATAACTTACAACTTCATCTAACAATGGTAAAATAGATTCGATGACCGACTTTTGTAGTTGAGCGTGATGGCTAACCATCAGCTCGTCAATCAAAGGTTTCAGTAAATCGGTAAACAAGTCTGTCGATTCATAAATCCGGTGTTCGATCGCCACAATCTGTTGTTCGATCTTCGCGAGTCTTTGATCGATCCTTTTATTCTGAATGATGGCATCGACAGCAGGGGCGATCGCAGATTCTATCTCTAGCTTTGCTTCCCCGATGTTTCGAGACAGCATTTCTATAATCACTGGCATTATTCTTGCCATCAACCCTTCTATCTCGGCTAAAACTTGCTGCTGAACTTCGACAATCTTAGTTTCATTATTTAATATTTGTGCTGCAATACCGCTGTTTTGAATAGCCGTGTTGACACCAGGTGCGATCGCCTCTCTCACCTCTAACTTTGTCTCCTCGATTTTCCGGTTCAGCGACTCAATCATTAACGGCATTAACCTTGCCATTATATCTTCCGGCTGAGTTTTTTGCTGTCGCTGAAGATTATTTAGTCTACTTTCTACGTCGCTCAATTTTCCTTGAACTTCCCTTTGAAGAATTGCTGATTCTATCAAAGGTTGGATCGTCGCTGCTACTTGTAATTTTGATTCATCGATTTTCTGATTCAGCAAATCAGTTATTGCCGGCATTAGCATCGCCATTATCTCTTCTGGCTTCTGAATTGGCGACTGTTGCGTAGCCAGTCGGCCCTCGATGATGCTCAATACTTTTTCTTCTATTTCTACCCAAGCTATTCTTACCTGTACTGAGGGGGCAACAGCTTCTACAACTTCTAATTTTAATTCACTAATTTTGCGGTTCAGCAATTCGCTAACTACTGGTACTAGCTGCTTGATTAAATCTTCCGGTTGCTGCTGGTAACGCTGCTGAATATTTGCAACTCTATCTTCAATTCTTACTACCTGTTCTTCAAGTCCGTTTTGATTGTGAATTACTTGATTGACTCTAGGTGCGATCGCCGAAGCTACCTCTAACTTAGACTCCTCTACCTTACGGTTGAGCATATCGCCCACCACTGGCATCAGCCGTTGGATTAAGTGTTCTGTATTCGGCAGTGGCTGCTGGTTCAAGTTAGCAATTTGATTTTCCCAATTTGCTAATTTTGCCTCCAACTCGATCGGATTAATTTTATTATTGCTCGCGAGTGCGATCGCCTTTTGTAATTCCAACTTCAACCCATCTAATTCTTCTCTCACTAACTCAGGAATTAACGGTTTCAGCAAAATCATCAACTCTTCGGGATCAGACATCAACTTCTCAAAATTTTCTAACCTTTGTTCCACACTCAAAACATTACTGTAAAATTCCGGTAAATCCCTTTCAAACAGCAGTTGTTGCAACTGCTTAAACTGCTCAACTGCTTCTTCTAATTCTTCCTCCGACTGCCGATTATTTTTAGCTACCTTCCCGGCTATAGATAAATCTGGTTCCTCATTATTGTTTTCTCGTCTTTGAGAAGGTATCTCTTCATCGTTAGTTAATACTTCCGGTACAATACTCGGTGATTCGATCAGGAAAGACAATTGTTTGCGCCGATTCTCATCATCCTCTAATCGCTGAACAGACTTTTCCGAAAGCGGTAATTTCAACTCGCTTGGCTCTTTTTTGGTTTTTTTCAATAACTGAAATTCAGTCAATATGGTTAGCAATTCCTGAAGTTGCTCTCCAGCTTTAGAACTTGCCAGAGTTGCATCAGAAACCTCTTTTTCTGACTGATATATTTTGCCGGAATTATCATTAAATGCTGCCATACTGCGCTACCAATAGTTGATTTTAATCGACCGAAGGAAATTACCAGCTTGCTTGCCGCCTCACCCCAGCGAAAATCAATAGGAATGACACAATTGTTCCAAGCGTCAGGCGTACTAAAGCTATCGCCCTATTTTAACTGCTGTTCTGCGACTAGCCAACTGGGCCGCCAACTGCAATGCTGCCTTCATGCTGGAGGCATCTGCAATCCCTTGACCTACAATATCAAAAGCTGTGCCGTGATCGGGAGATGTGCGGACAAAAGGCAAGCCAATTGTAGTGTTGACTGCTTTATCGAAAGCCATCAATTTTACTGGAATCAACCCCTGGTCGTGGTACATTGCCAAGTAACCGTCGTGAGCTTCCTTGGCTAAACCGTACCAAACTTTAGCCGGTTTTACCCACAGGGTATCGGGGGGGACTGGCCCGTCTAACTGCACTTGAGGAAAGCGATCGCGCTGCGTTTCCAACCAAGGTATCATCCAGTCTTGCTCTTCATTTCCCAGTTTGCCATTTTCGCCGCTGTGAGGATTTAAGCCAGAAATCGCAATTTTCGGTCTTTCCAGCCCAAAATCTTCCCGCAAACAGTCTATCAGTAATTCTAGTTTTTCACTCAGTAATTCTGGACTCAAAGCATCGGGTACTTGACGGAGCGAAATATGTGTGGTAGCCAGTAAAGTTACTAGCGTCCAGCCACTGTGGGGAGATGTGGCGGCAAACAGCATTCCGAACCGCTGCGATTTCGCCCTTTCTGCGAGGAGTTCTGTTTGTCCGGGATAATTGTAACCTGCAGCCTGCCAACAAGTTTTGGAAATCGGGCCTGTGACGATCGCGGAGAATTCGCCGGCGATGGTACGGGCGATCGCACTTTCCATGTAAGCAAAGCTAGCAGCCCCGCTAGCTGCACTCCCGACACCGGGGACTATTTCGCCCCACTTGTTGTCTGGTTCAATATCAATAATATTTAATGTTTCGGGATTTGCCGCTTCTGCTGCTGGATTGCTCGATCGCAACTTATCGTAAGTTTGCTGCAAAATTCTCTTAGATCCGAAAACCGTCACCATCAAACCAGCAGCGGGATCTGCCAATGCCTTGAGAATCACTTCCGGGCCAATTCCCGCCGGATCTCCCAGAGTTACAGCTAGTTTTGATTCCCGATCGAGACTCAAGGCAGTTTTCTCCAACAAAATACAGGAATTTCGGCACTGAAATTTTAGCATTCATGTACCTGGTTGACCCAAATTATATTATCTTTATCAGAAGATTGGGTTTAAAACCCCGTCTTTTTAGGACGGCTTTTTCCATTTTCAAGTAAAATAACACATTTATCTAAACAAATGAATATGGTACAATAAGCAGATCAGACAAGATTTAAAAACCTACCCCCGGACTGGGGGAAAGTCTACGCCCAAAACATTCACAGAGGAGATATGACTACACACCTATGTGCTTTTCGTGGTCAGCCTGGGAACCCTATTACTAGGGATATTAAGATCGAAATGTCTTAAGAATCCTCGTGCCTTCAGGGCGAGGAGTGTCAATTAATGCGATCGCCCAATTGGACATATATAATCATGAATCCTGAAATTTTCAATGCAGCCTTTTTGTCCTTTTCCCTAATTTTCGTGGGTATAGGTGGAGGCTTCCTCCTGCTCAAATTGCAAGGCGGCGAAGAATAAGTTTTTTTCAACCAATCCTTCAGAAGCCTTCTACCTTCTGCCTTCTAGAGACTACTTGCTGCCGAAAGCAAGCCTTCTGGCGAATATCTCAAGCCTAAAATGAGAAAATTTCAGGTTTTTGTTAAGTTTTTATAAAAAACTTAACAAAAACCTGATACCATCTTATTGAAAGTTTAAGATTCATAATTAATCCCTAGATGACTTTATTGATTTTAGGTGCCACCGGCACTCTCGGCCGCCAAATAGCCCGCCGCGCCCTAGACGAGGGCTACCAGGTGCGCTGTTTAGTCAGAAGTTACAGAAAAGCTGCATTTTTGAAAGAATGGGGCGCTGAACTCGTACCGGGGAACCTTTGCCAGCCAGACAGTCTGCCTCCGGCCCTAGAAGGCGTCACTGCGATTATCGATGCAGCAACAGCGAGTGCAGCCGATTCTGTCAGCATCAAAAGAGTAGACTGGGACGGAAAAGTCTCGCTGATCCAAGCAGCAGCAGCAGCAGGCATCAAGCGTTACATATTCTTTTCCTTCCTAGACGCGGAGAAATATCCCCAAGTCCCCTTGTTGGAAATCAAGCGCTGTACCGAATTGTTCTTAGCAGAATCCGGTCTAGACTACACAATCTTGAGACCTTGCGGCTTTTTGCAAGGACTGCTGAGCCTGTATGCAATGCCAATTTTGGACAATCAGGCAGTCTGGCTGCCCAACAAGCCATCCGCCCTTGCCTACATGAACACTCAGGACGTTGCTAAATTTGCCGTCCGGGCCCTTTCCGTTCCTGAAACCGAGAAAAAAAGCTTTCCGGTGGTGGGAAATCGCGCTTGGGATGCTGAAGAAATCGTGCGGTTGTGCGAACGGCTATCAGGCAAGCAAGCCAAAATTACGCGCACCCCAGACGCCTTGTTGAAGGCTACTCGTCAATTTGCTAAGTTCTTTCAGTGGAGTTGGAACGTAGCTGACAGGTTGGCTTTTTCAGAAGTTTTGGCAGCCGGAAAACCCTTGAAAGCTCCGATGGATGATGTTTACAGTGTCTTCGGAATCGACCCTAAAGAAACTACTACTTTGGAGTCTTATCTGGAAGAATACTTTAATCTGATTATGAAGAAGCTCAAGGAAATAGAGTACGAGCAGCTTAAAACTAAAAAACGGAGTAAACAAAAGATGCCCTTTACATTTTAAAGTGCCGAAAGCTGGGATTATATACAACGACGTTAAACCTGTGGCTTGTCGCATCGCCGCAGAGTTGGAAGACAAGCTGACTGCCCGCGGCTGGGAGGTTTGCTCGGTTTCTGGTTCGGGAGGAATTCTGGGCTATTCTAGCCCCGATCGCCCCCTGTGCCACACTCAGATCGAACAACTCGTCCCCCCCGGTTTTGACAGCGACATGGAGTTTGCAGTGGTTTTGGGCGGCGACGGTACGGTGCTGTCGGCATTTCGCCAAGTCGCTCCGATTGGAGTGCCGCTGTTGACTGTCAATACCGGTCACATGGGCTTTTTAACAGAAACTTACCTGAACTTGCTGCCGCAAGCTTTGGAAAAGGTAATCGCCGGAGAATACGAAATAGAAGAAAGATCCATGCTGGCGGTGCGGCTGTTTCGAGAAAACGACTGCCTCTGGGAAGCCCTTTGTCTCAATGAAATGGTGCTGCACCGGGAACCGCTGACTTGTATGTGTCATTTTGAAGTGGCGATCGGTCAGCACGCCTCTATTGACATTGCCGCAGATGGAGTCATCATCGCGACTCCCACAGGATCGACAGCTTACGCCCTTTCAGCCGGTGGCCCTGTGATCATTCCCGGAGTGCCGGTGTTGCAGTTGCTGCCTATTTGCCCGCATTCAATGGCTTCGCGGGCTTTGGTGTTTTCCAACACCGAGCCGGTCAAGATTTTGCCGGCGAGTCCAAACCGCCTGGTAATGGTGGTAGACGGGAACGGCGGATGTTATGTTCTGCCGGAGGATTGGGTGCAAGTCGAGCGAGCTCCGTACCAAGCCCGGTTTATTCGGGTGCAATCTTTTGAGTTTTTCCACATTTTGCGGGAAAAATTGGGCTGGGGTTTGCCTCACATTGCTAAACCGAGTTCTGTTGAGTTGCCTTGATAGTTGTTGGTAATAAGCGGAGGGCTAAAGTCCCGTCACTTCGGCTACGCTCAGTACGTCGCCTTTTAGGGCGGCTTTTTCTTTGTTTTTGGGCAGGATAAAGTTTGATCGGAATCTCCTACGGAATCCTTAATTCTCGATCGAGATTCCGAATCATCTCCAAACTCAGGCAGCGTTTATGATAGATGTATTCTCGTACTTCTGGGAGTTTAAACCATGTCTCTCGCTGAGTTAATACCTTTGGTGAACAATCTGAGCCAGTCAGACAAATTATCACTCTTCAAACTCCTAGCAGTGCAAATCCCAGACGCTGAACTACAAGTCATCTTTTCTGCATCAGAGTATCCGGTTCGATCGCTCTACGATGCAACGGAAGCGGCAAACATTATGATGCAGATGATTCGAGACGATCGAGAGGCATCTACTCATGCCTAGTTCGATCGAGTTTCCCTTTTCTGACGATGAAGCATTACCCACGATTCCCATCACTCTGATTCATGCAGGCTTTTCTGTCTCGGCGAATGCACTGCTAGATACTGGGTCTGCGGTCAATCTATTACCTTATGACATTGGTCTGCAATTGGGTGCAATTTGGGAGGAACAAACTGTCCGCTTGCCATTGGCAGGAAATCTGGCAACGGTTGAGGCGCGGGGTGTATTTGTAGATGTTCAAATTGGGAATCTGGAACCCGTTCGCCTAGCATTTGCTTGGGCACAAGCCTCTCAGGTTCCATTAATTCTCGGGCAAACCAACTTCTTTCGAGAATTTGATGTTTGTTTTGTGCGATCGCGAGGCACGATCGAAATTATTCGCTTGTAATAAGCATTGATGCAGAACTCGGAGTTTTATTTAGCTTAACTCTCGATCGAGCTTCCGAATCATCTCCAAAGTCAGGCAGCGTTTGCGAGATAGCGTTAGTACACAGGGACATTTTGGTTTAACATCCCACCCATTACCTATGCCCCATTCCCTAAACCACCGCTGCGATCGAGAAAATCAGTAATCTCCTGTTCATGGGTATGCTCCTACACTTTGAATTTTTTACAACTTCAATCCAACGGCAGCCCGACTTTTATCAATAAGCCGGGAATACAACAAATTGAACAGCACCCTTTAGGAGTTTATATTTTTTCCACAATAAATACAATGTTTTTACGTAAATTCATTAAATCTTTACAATGTATTTGATTACAACTAACTCATGATTATCAACTATACCCTAACCAAGATTTAGCGGGCTAACGTTCCCGCTCACCGGACGCAGATGAACTTTGCATCTCACCGATAACTCGACTTCGTTCCGGTGCAGCGGGATTGTTATGCTGTGCCAACTTCAACTTTAACCAAAGAACTCTAGAATCCTATCCATAAAGTTCTGCTTCCAAACTTCTTGTACTCTCTCAACCAGCCAATCATCTAAACTATTAATTTGGCTACCATATTGGTCAAGTACATCATCTCTGTAGCCATGCCCTTGACCCCACCTATTTTGAGCATAATCCCAAAATTCATTAGAGTAAGTTTGGGGAGCAAGACTATCTTTGATACAGCAGCAAATTTCTTGCCCGATCTCAATAATAAATTTCTCAAAATATTCATCTATTTGTTTGCTTAAAATTTTCATGACGGGTTTAAGCCCTGATTGTTCTGAGGCATGTTTCTCAACCAACTCAACAGCACCTATAATCTCTGCCTTTGACTCACGAAGCCTGTCCCTAAGTAATACTTCTGCAACAGTAGAACCATCGAAATAAATATCTATATCTCGCAGATCATAGGTGCCAAACCTATTATTTATTGCACGAAAAACCGTCACATGATAGCTTTTAAGATGATTCTTATATCTATTCTCAAAATTACTCAAAAACTCTGTCTTTTCATGAGACTCAATAGTTTTTTTTAGATCGTTTATTAATTTTTCCTCTTGGGGGCTTAATCCTCCTCCACTTTTGATGTCTTGAAAAATCTCGTCATATTTTTTTGCTTCTTGAAGTAAGGCTCTCTCTCTTCTAGAAATTAAATCATTGATAGCATCTAACAGTTCAATTCTTGCATCAGAAACATTATCCTTTTCATACTGAGGTTTCAGGATATGTTCCTCGTCGTAGAACTGAAGAGCATCATAGAAGAAAATATTCTCTGGCAAGAAGTTGATGTTCTCTCTTGCAAAAGCATCATCGATCTGATTTTTTCTAACCTTAATTCCCTCGTCTCTATCCTCTACTTTTCCATCTAAGTTGACGACATCTTCAGGTTCGCCCTTTCGAGGCAGAACCAGTAATGCTACTTTTGTATCAATATCTCTCGATTCTCGCGTTAGGTATCTCTTCAGAAGCTCGCTAACATTACTTGGAGCAGCTAGAAATTGTTCCGCAAACAGACAGATTGAATTGTCTTGGTTACGGATGTAATCAGACAGATCTTTTCTATCTCTGGCCTCATCCATACCTCTTGTGTCAATGATTGATCTGAAGCGAGGATATTTATTAAATTCAATTAGTTTATTACTAACACCCACATAAATTCTCTTGGGCAAAGAGAATTTATCCATTTTTCCAAGATTCAAATTGCTAAAGTTATGACGCAACCACTTTCTCTCATCTTCTACACTTTCAAAATCATGGGGAGATTCTAAACGGGTTTGATTTCTGCGTGATAAATTTGCTCTTTCAAGAACGGACTTTAAAAAGCCATCAAGATTTTCAGATGACTGGGCAAGTTCAGATGCTTTATCTACACGCTTTCCTTCAATCTGAGAGTCTCGAAGATCAGTGATATTTCTAATGGCTCTTAGCAGTTCAGTAGGTGGTGGGCCAGTTACTTCTGAATTTTGATCATGTTCCTTATTCCAGAAGTAGATACAGAGTTCTCGGATAAATTCTTTAACTTCATCATCACTGTATGGCTCTATCTCAAGGAAGCTTCTCTTGGACATTGAGGGCTGTATGACAACTTCACAAATAGTTGTCCTCCCTGATCCCGTAGATAGCAGTTCACTAATCTTATTGACAGTCTTTCCGGTTTTACCAACAGGTTTTTCTTCTTTGTGAAACAGATTAAATAGATGACATATAGCTGTAGTTTTACCAACGCCTATTTTCCCAATAAAAACCAAATTATAATCTTGTATTTCGAGCAGTGCTTTCATTCTTGCTAGACGCACCGAAATGCTTTTAAGCGAGTTTATCGAGCAGCGAGTTTTAATAAGAAAATTAACACTCTTCTGACCTTTTATATTTCTCTCTAATATCTCAATCTCAGACTCTATCCGTCCCTTTAGGCTTTGGACAAATTGTATGCTCATATACAAAACTCTTGAAGTGCAAGACTAAACCCCGACTACTCTGACAATAGAGCAGATGCTTTTATTCCCAAATGCGTAGAAATTGGCTCATTATGATTTTCCGGGCAGCAGTAATTTTGGTACGGCATAGCTCAGTGATTGAGCAGCATAACTTATAATTATATCGCAGTTGCGGTACAATACTGAGTATAGCCGTATAATACCGCAGATTGACGATGTATGTCAACTCCTTCTTACTCCCCATCAGAATCTCCTTTCCTCGATCGAATTCGCCACACGATTCGACTCAATCACTTAAGCCGTCCTAATTAAAAAAGCTATCTTTATCCCAAACTATTGGGTCGATCGTTGCTTTCATTCCCACATCTCGAACGTGAAGCGAATTTGGGAAAAGATCGCTCAAACGATTCGGCAACTTGGGCGACAAGTTTTCATCAAAAAGTAATTTCATGCCGATAATGTCGCGGTCATAAACCGACGCTCGCGGTCAGCAGCATAAGCAATGCAGGCTTTTAAATCTTCTCGCGTCAGATCGGGGAAATCGTCGAGAATTTCTGCTTCGGTCATCTCGGAAGCCAGGTACTCAAGCACTTCATAAACCGTAATTCGCAAGCCGCGTACACAAGGCTTACCACCGCGTTTATTTGCTTCGATCGTGATGTGGTTTCGGTAGTTCATAGTTTGATATGGGATTTTTAGCAGATTAGTTTAGAGAACAGATTTCAGTCCAAGACGATCGACGAAGGGAAGAAAGTCCCGATCGCAAAATAAGAATTAGTGATTGTTTTCGATAATAGCATCCATCAGAAAAGCCGCGATCGCCCCTAGACACGGGGCGATACCAACGTTTTCATACCAGAGAACGACGGGTTGAAATCACCTATTTCGAGGGACTGAGTTCCACAGCATCGGTCTTTGCAGTTAACTCAACCTTTAGCGTAGAAGCTGCCTGCATCGCATGGGGACTGACTAACGAGAATTGTGCAGTCGGCTGCTGACAAGCCACCATTGTTTTCACGTGTTCCATTTCATCATCCCGAATGGCAACAAACACATCATAGAGATTGTCGATCGTTGGACGACGGAATACATTAGCACTGCTTGTTTGAAACTCGTCAAACATATACAAATCGCCATCTCGATAGTATTGGATAGCGACATCTGGTGCGGGCTGTTGCTTGAGAGCTTCAGCTTCGGCATTGAGGAACTTGTCGTAGCTGGCATAGGCGTGTCCCTCTACAAGTTCCATGAAGTTGTAGGCAGATTTGGACGACACCATGTAGACCAAAATGATAATCCAGTAGTAAATGAGTGCAGTGGCTCGTGCTAGAAGGCGATCGACCCAAAAGCTCGATCCTCCCAGTGATTCCATAATCAACAGATGATGTAGTTCATTCCACGACTCCGAAAAGTGGATTTTTAACCAATCAGCCTTCCGCCACCAGCCCAAGGTTTCATAGAGGTGAAGTACCGATAGATAAGAGAAATAAGGAACACGAGCCACGGTTTCTAGCACATAAAATCGAGGATAAGGGCGATCGGCATAGACGACATTGATCACAAAAACGAGAATACCAACTAAGAGACGAATCATTGACTGAATCCTCAATAAATACGAAAGATAATTTGAACAATTGAGCAACTAATGACTGACGACCGGAGTCTCAGCCGCAATGGTTTCGAGGGGTTGGGCTTGAGTAGGCTGTTGGAAAATAGCCACGATCGCTTTAATCACGCAAAAGACAAGGATCAATGCACCAACCGAGAAGACGATATCCCCAGGGATGCGTAGCCAAACTGTCCACTGCATCCATGCCGAACCAATGACTTCAGCACTGCGAGCGTACCAAGTGCCATGATTAACGGATTGCACCAATTGATAAAAACCATTAGGAATCAGTCCTAAAACCATCATCATGCCTAGACCAACATTGATCCACCAGAAGGATAAATTGAAGTTTTTCTCATCCCAAGCGCGATCGGGCGTGATTTCACGCAAGGCAAAGAGCATCAGGGCGATCGCCAGGGAGCCATACACACCGAAGAGTGCAGAGTGAGCGTGAATTGGGGTTGTGTTTAGTCCTTGGGAATAATAGAGAACGATCGGTGGATTGATTAAGAAACCAAAGACACCTGCGCCAATTAAGTTCCAAAAAGCAGTGGCAATAAAGAATTTTAGTGGTACTCGATAAAATCCTTGCGCTTCTTGGGATAGCTTCATCGACTTCACCACTTCAAAGCCAATTAAGGTCAAGGGAACGACTTCTAAGGCTGAAGCAACGGAACCCATCGACGTAATGAATACAGGTGTTCCTGCAAAGTAGAGATGGTGTAACGTGCCGATTACGCCACTACCGAGATAGAGAATTGTCGTCATGTAGGTGGCTCTCAGGGCTGATGAGCGCTTTAGAAAGCCCAATTCGCTACATAGATAGGCGATCGCTACCGTCGCAAATACCTCAAAGAAACCTTCTACCCAAAGATGCACAACCCACCAACGCCAATATTCAGCAATGCTCAAATGGGTGTGATTGTTGTACATCAACCCTGACGCATAGAACAGGGGAATCGTAATCGCACTGTAGAGAAAGAAGTGATTCAGTCCCGTTTTATCGCCTTCCGCCTTGAGTGCAGGCTTGAGGGCGCGGTACATCAGCCAGAGCCAAAACACCATGCCACCAATCAGCAATAATTGCCAGAGGCGACCAAGTTCTACATATTCATAGCCCTGATGTCCAAACCAGAAACTATTGTCACCGCCGATAATGCCTTGGACACTAGCCCAAGATCCGATTAAGGAACCAACAACAACGACAGTCAAAGCCACTAACAAACCGCCATTGCCCCAAGCTTGCAACTTCGGCTCATGTTTACCAAACCTTGGCGCGAAATATAGCCCTGCGGCGAGCCAACAGGTGGCAATCCAAAATACTGCTAGCTGTAAATGCCAAGTCCGTGAGGCGGCATAGGGTAAATATTTCTGAAGTGGCACACCATAGAAGCCATCGCCTTCTACCGCGTAATGGGCTGTGACCATTCCCATCAACATTTGCACCAAAAACAAAGTCATGGCAACCCCAAAGAAGAGGGTGGTGACTTTTTGGCTAGGTGTGGCAAGGCGAATCAGGGGGCGATGGGCGACAGCGATTACTTCTTCGCTATCTTCTTGGGTGATGTAAACAAACAGAAATATACCGATCGCAGCAATGAGAACAATCACCGACACAATTGACCAGATCAAGAATTGAGCCGGAGCCTGATTGCCAATCAAGTCATCGTGGGGAAAGTTGGCGGTATAGGAAAATGGTGCATTCGGGCGATCGGCAGATGCTGCCCAAGCCGTCCAACTAAAGAAAGCGGTGACATTACGGATTTGCGTGTCGTCAGTAAACCAACCGCTAGGAATGGAATGAATCTTGGAGCCTTGGGATAGCAAAGTTTTATAGCTATCAAAAACCTTGGTTAGTCCCTGAGTTTGAGCCGCAGTTAGGGTTAAAGCGCCTGTCTCTGACTCATAACGATTGGTTTTAAATTCTTGCTGTACCTGCGCTTGGAGGGTAGCGCGATCGACTGCCGATAAAGCCTGTAAATCGGCTTCACTAAAATCGGAATTACCGTTATATAAAAGTCCGGCAGTAGCAAGACCCCAACGGTGCAGGACATCGGCTGTCCAGTCGGGAGCTAGGTAACTGCCGTGCCCCCAAATACTCCCAATATGTTGTCCACCGCGACCCAGATAGGTTACTTGCCCAGCTTCAATATTCGCTTGAGTTAGAATGATTTCCTGTTGCGGCGACACCACAGTAGCGGGAATCGGTGGTGCATTTTTGTAAATCGCCGATCCTGCAAAGATCAGCACTGAAAAAGTGACGATGCAAATTAGCACCAGCCAAGCGGGTAGGCTAATTTGACGGGGACGAGCGCGGGCTGTCACCACTTTGTCAAAGGTTGGGTTTGCCATAAAGCCATAAATTCGGTTTTAAAGTACCTATCGACATAGCATAGGAGAATAGAACCTAATAATGCTTTGACTTAAGTCAAAAACAACCTTAAAAAATGCTCAAGTACGTTTATCTTGTCTAGCTCGGCGCTTTGTTCCAACCATCCTCACTACCCTAAACGATGTTAAATAGAGTCGATTTGAGCAACTGGTTACAAAACATTCTGATTTTTCAAGGATTATCGGCAGAGCAACTGATTCCTTTAGCTCAGATCGCTCAACTGCAAACCTTTGGAAAAGATGAGACAATTTTCCATCAGGGCAGTGATGCAACTGGGTTTTTCATTGTCCAAGCTGGTCGTGTTAAGGTATTTAAGACTGCATCCAATGGGAAAGAACACATTTTACATTTATTAAAAAGAGGCGATTACTTTGCCGAAGTTGCCACCTTTGATGGCAAAGCTTTTCCAGCTTCGGCGATCGCATTGGAATCCACAGAATTAATCTTCTTCCCTCGGTTAGCTTTTCTGGATTTACTTCATCAATATCCTGTGATCGCCATCAATATGCTGACAAGTTTGGCAACCCGTTCGCGTAAATTGGCACAGATGGTGGAAGATCTGTCGTTTAAAGAAGTGCCACAAAGATTAGCGGCTTATTTATTAGATTTGAGCGATCGCGCTAATGGAGATCAAGTTATTAATCTAGATGTTACTAAAACTCAACTAGCTGCTATTTTAGGGACGATTTCTGCTACCCTTTCTAGGGCATTCTCGCATCTCCACGATAAAGGATTAATTACGATCAATGGTTCTCAGATTGAGTTATTGGATCGCGATCGGCTACAAGCGTTGAGTCAGAATGTAGAGTTGGGCGATCGCTTTTAGATCATGAATTTTGGAGTTTAGGTCACGGAAAAGTGATTCCACATGGGATTTATGATTTTCAACAAAACATAGGATATATAACATTATGAAACAGTAAAGATACCAGTGAATTGGCGTGTGAGGCTTTAAAAAATTGGTGGAATAATCATGGAAAAACTACCTACCCTAACGCTAATTCGATTCGGTGTATTATGATAAAGCAAGCAGCGATAAATTCTCGTCTTCATAAAATAATTCTATCGCGTTAAAATTACGACGTAACAAATTTTCAACTTGCAATGTCGAACAGTTTCTCAGGCGAAGCCAAATAACTTTCGGTGGATTCCCAAATACTAAGCTCAGGTCGTGCATATCCGCGTCTTTCGAGACAATCATCAAATTATTGTATGAATGCATAATCCCAAACTATTGGGTCGATCGTTGCTTTCATTCCCACATCTCGAACGTGAAGCGAATTTGGGAAAATATCGCTCAAACGATTCGGCAACTTGGGCGACAAGTTTTCATCAAAAAGTAATTTTATGCCGATAAGGTCGCGGTCATAAACCGGCGTTCGCGGTCAGCAGCATAAGCAATACAGGCTTTTAAATCTTCTCGCGTCAGATCGGGAAAATCGTCAAGAATTTCTGCTTCTGTCATCTCGGAAGCCAGGTACTCAAGCACTTCATAAACCGTAATTCGCAAGCCGCGTACACAAGGCTTACCACCGCGTTTATTTGCTTCGATCGTGATGTGGTTTCGGTAGTTCATAGTTGGAAGTTTTGAGAATCTCCTCGTTTGAGGTTTGGCGAAAAGATTAGATATACTAGCTTGTTACATGGGTGCGCGATCGAATAATTCTATTGCAGTTGCGGTACACTACTGGATATAATCGAGTAATACCGCAGCTCGATCGTGTATGTCAACCCCTTCTTAATTATATTTTAGATTAGAGTCGATCGCACACTCTCGGCGATCGCCCGAACCAAAACATTCATCAGAACTTCTTCACGCACGAATAACTGTAACGGTTCGCCCCATTGGTGTCCGATGAATTTCAGTATTCAATCGTTCTTCTAATTCAAGCGCATTCTCGCGACGATCGAATATCACCAACCACCCTTCATCTTGTCCCAATCGAGCCAAATATCCATCTAACTGTTCCAACCCTTTACTCAACGGATCGACTTTCCGAGTTCGCCAAACCTTCAATTCAATTCCCAATGTTACCTCACCATAACGCAAACATAAATCCATTCTGTCGCGTCCAATCGCATATTCTCGCTCCAATGTTCCCCCACCATTAATTACCCGATGCAGAAATGCCATCAACACTAAATGCGGGGCAATTTCGGGATAAGATGCACTTTTGAGTAACGGTTCGCCATGCTGTAGCCAAAACGCGAGAAAAGTTTTGAGTAACGCTTGGGTGTCTAATGTCCCCTGGGCCGTTAACCAACTCGGTGCAATTTGTGGCAGAGAAGCCATTGGCGTTACGGTGAGGACGCGGGGCAAAACTTCCCGATAAATGGGGTTGGCGATCGTCAATCCACCCAGAACATCCATCTTACACAAACCCAAATCGATTAAAAACTGAATATCATCATTGGGGATATTGCCCAGTTCCAAACCCGCCAACATCGGCTCGATAATGGCTTTGACTCGGTTTTCTCTGAGTCGTTCTGCCAAGCTATCCAAATGCGTATCTTGCCGTTTTATTAAAATTTCTTTAGCTGATAAAATATGTTCTGGTGTAATTTCTATAGATTCATCTGTCACTAATTCTTCTACAATTTCCTTAGCTAAAGCATTCACTAACCAAGGTTGTCCCTGAGTCAGTTCAAAAGCTAAGGCTACGGCTTCAGGTGTAAAAAATTGTCCGGTATCTTGGGTATGTTGCGCGTAGAGTTCCGCGACTTCTGAGGCATTAAAATCTCTCAGAGTAATCGATCGCACTTTAATATTAAACGGACTGGATGTATGGAGTCGATCGCTTCCCCCCGCAGCCACTTTGTAATCGCGAACATCCCGCAAACCAATTAAACCCACCGATTGCGGAAACGCTTTCGGGCGATTGGGATAACCATCGCGCAGTTGTCGCAGGATAGAAATCAACGCTTGGTCTTGTAGTGCGTCAATTTCATCGATGAAAACCACCAAAGGACGAGGAGAAGATTGTGCCCAAGCTTGTAAAGCAGCCCGAATTTTCTGTCCCCCCGATTGTATCGCTGTCCAGTCAGGCGGTTGCAGTTCGAGTGGGAGACGGACGGAAATGTTATCTCGCCAAGCCCCCAAAATAGCCTCTTCTGCACCAGCAATGTCTTGACTGAAGGGTGCGCCTACTTCAACTGACAGCATCACGGCGGTGTATTGTCCGCTGTTGGTGAGTTGTTTGGCTAACGCCAGCATAGCGGTGGTTTTCCCCACTTGTCGGGGTGCATGGATGACGAAATAGTTCTGCTGAGCAATCAGTCGTTCCAGGCTAGGGAGGCGACGGGTCGCAGGAAGCAGATAGTGGATGTCATCGCGGCAAGGGCCAGCAGTATTGAACCAACGTGGCATAGGTCAACTGGGGCGAATGGGGCTGCTCTCAGTTTACTGTACTGTTATTGGAATGGCGTTCTAGTTGTTAAGCGGGGGTTTGTACCGACTCTCAGTACCAGATGAAACTCTCTATGGAATGAGAATTAAATAACTTCCACAAGTTTGTGGGATGGGCCTGAAAGCCCGTCCTTTTTGGACGGGCGGGACGCCCATCCCACAATAACAATTAAAATTGTAAGTTATTTAATTCGCGATCCTATGAGCGAAAGTCGTGCTCGATTCTTGATTTAAAAGACCTCTTGCAAAAATAATTAGGACGGGCTCTGGGGCCCATCCCACAAGAAAAAATAAATCTTGTGGGACGGGCATCTTGCCCGTCCCATCAATTGATGAAAAGGATGTTTTGCAAGAGCTCTAAAGAACGAAAGAACCCCAACTGCCAACTGCCAAAGTTTCACTCTTCCACGCGATAGCCCAATTCGGCTAAACGAGTGCGCGACTGCCGCCACTTCGGCTGCACCTTGACAAATAACTCCAAATATACTTTGCCTTCAATTAACTTTTGAATCTGTTCGCGGGCCGCACTGCCGATCGACTTGAGCATACTGCCGCTTTTACCGATTAAAATGCCTTTTTGGGAATCTCGTTCGACGTGAATTGTCGCCAGAATGCGAGTAATTTTTGCTTCTTCTTGAACAATGTCGATCGCAATTGCTACGGAATGCGGCACTTCTTCTCGCGTCAGCAGCAAAATCTGTTCCCGAATCAATTCGCCCATAATAAAGCGTTCCGGCTGGTCAGTCACCAAATCTGGCGGATAATAATAAGGCCCAACCTCCAAATGTTCGATTAACAATTGTTGCAGCGGCTCGACACCCTCGCCCGTGAGAGCGGAAAATTTCACTACAGGCCACTCAGGATTGACAATTTGCTCGTAAGTTCGATCGATCAACACAGAATCCTCCGGTTGTTCGTCCAACTTATTCATCCCAAAAATCACCGGAACTTTGCAATTGCTGAGAATTTCGATAATATATCGATCGCCCCCTCCCGATTCCACCGAACCATCCACCACAAATAGCACGACATCCACCGACTGAATCGCTGTGCGGGCATTCTGCACCAAAACCTTGCCCAATTCGTGATGTGGCTTGTGAATTCCGGGAGTATCTACAAAAATAATTTGTGCTTCCGGTGTCGTTAGGATGCCTCGCAGCCTGTTACGCGTCGTCTGAGACACCGGCGAAGTAATCGCAATTTTCTGTCCCACCAACTGATTCATCAGCGTTGATTTTCCGACATTCGGGCGTCCGACAATACCCACAAAGCCGGATTTGTAACCCGCCGGAGCCGCGGGAACACCCATAATGCCCGATACGTCGATAAATTTACTATCTTCCACTAAAATCACCTATTTTCAAGCCCCTTCTCTGTCTATTGTCGCCTGAAAATACTCAAACGCCCATCGATGCACTCTACCATCTTTCTCGCCCTGGTATAGCGCGCCACACTCAAACCTCGATCGAGCCACAAACCAGTGTTAAAACAGGATACGCGATCGGCAAAACTTGATATCTGAGACAAAATTTGATAAAGTTCCAATGACATCGCTCAAAAATGAATCATTCTGGTAAAACCGACTCCCCAATACTGTAACAACTTCAGATGTGTACATATCTCACTCAACTGAAACTTTTCTACAGTTGGTCAGGCAAACCAGTTTTAACATTTTTGAAGGTGTTTGGTAATCAATTAGGTAAGTTGAACTCAAACTCAAAAGCTGAATATCATCAGGCGCTTTCTCAATAAAAGCTAGTGTCTTTTGAGCATACCTAAATTAGTGCTAATCGTCATAAAGTTGAGGAGATGAATCGAATGAAATCGAAATTATTTTGGAGTTGCTGCACCGTTTTGGTAGCAAGCTTGCCTGTTCCCGCCTTAGCTCAAACCAGCCCTCCCACCAGCCCTCAAGCAGGTATTGACTACAGGGGTGGATCGAAGAAATACCAGTTAGTACCGGGCAGAATCCAGGACAGAACCTTGCCCAGAGCCTTTGATTTTCCCATTATTACCAATGTTGGTACTGACACTAGCATCACCTCGGATTTCCTAATTACCGATCAGTTTCGCGCCCCAGCGGGTCGTACAGAATACACCGGAGCTCTCACCGCCTGGGCAGCATCAATCAGAGAATGTCTGGCAAAACAACCACTCTTGATTCGAGCCAGCACTAAGAACCCGATTCAGATTAATGGTAGAGTAGGCACGATTGTCAGAAACGCAAATAACCGTGCAGTTTGCAAATAAGCCAGCAATATCACATGGGCTAAATTGACCGTAATTGCTGTAAGGGCGGGTTCACCAATATCTCCCATGCAAGCATCGATACAGTAAACCCGTCACCGCAGCAATATTGGGGTCAATCGAAGCCAGTTGATATAACTTCCGCTATCTAAAGATAAAAACTAGAGAGTGTTTTTGAACAAAAAGAGCAATAGGTTTTCTATTGCTCTTTTTGTTGGCGAAATTTCAATTAATATCTATTAGGACTTATACAGCGGATTCCAGGTTTATAAAGTACACCCCAGAAACCGGGTTTCTTCTGGATTTCTCGCCAGAAACCGGTTTTATTCAAGAAACCCGGTTTCTCTGTACTTCACTTACCTGGAAAGTGCTGTATGATCGGCAGAAACGACATCATATAAGAGGTTTGTAGTGAGGAATGCAAGTCCTTATCAAGGTTTAAGGACTTGCATTCCTCACTGCAAACGACATTATTACGCAGAAACCAGCTTGTTTCCCAAAAATCCCGTGGAACCGGAGGGATATGGATTTTAACACCTGGTTTATGAAACTTTGTCTGCGTAATTCACGATTTAGGAGCGCAAAATTCATGTGTACTCAGTAAAATTTCGCCATAATCAGGAATCCAAGCTAACCACTGTTCTTCCGAAGATTCACACAACAGCCACGCTTCGTCAAAGCTGAATGCGGTTGGCGGGTTGAACAATTTAACCCACATAGAAGGAGTCAATTTTGGTGCAGGTACGGCGCAGCCAAATCTTTCCCAGTCGCGGACATTGGCGAAGCTTCCGGGCGTTGGTTGGGATTGCCAAGTACGAATATCTGTTTGCAGTTTCATCACAACTCCTTTTGGGCTAAGACTCTGAACCAGGTCGGGGTTGCAACAACCCAGAGCGACGGCGCAGATAAACTTTGATTATGTAGTCTATGTTACCGAATTATCTAGGCGAATGTGTAAGGTTGTAGCAAAAATTTACAATCGAGAGGAAAAAACGGGCTCAAAGCTGAAAAGGTCGATCGGCTATTGTTGCGCTCGGCAACGATCGCCTACCATAGCAAACAACATCTGATGTATTTCAAAAATTCCGACATGAACCAAACTGCAAAATCCCAGTGGAAAACTCTAGATCGCTTTGTAGAGATCAAGTCTCATTGGGTAAAACTAATCGCCGAACATCTCGAAACAACCGAAGGAAAAAAAGTAGAATATTGGCGAGTAGAAAGAGCGGATTCAGTTGTAATCTTGACCATTCAAGCTGACAAATTGCTGTTTCCCCGACCGATGTATCGCCCCGGTGTAGCAGAATCAACCCTGGATTTTCCCGGCGGTCGCGTACCAGCCGAAGCCACGCCAGCAGCAGCCGTTCCAGCTATAATCAAGAAAGAACTAGGCGTGACCGAAAGTGCGATCGCCCGCATCCAACCGATCAATACCATTGGCTGGGCAATAAACAGTTCCTTCTCAAATCAAAAACTTTACGGTTTTGTAGCACAATTGCACCCGACAGCAACAGTAAACCCCGAACTTATCGGTGCTGAATATCCTGTCACCCCAGACGGAATTCGCGACTTGCTTAAAAAATTAACTTGCCTCCAATGTCGAGCCTTATTGCTAGAATGGCAAAATCAAGTCGATTTTAGATTTTAGATTTTAGAATTGGGAATTGTTTTCCGAGGGTCGCCGATTTTAAATTCCTGAAAACCCAAATCACCAGAACTAATCATGCCTCTCAATAATGAAGTTGCTGTCGAATGCCTCGACGTTACATATCGTCTCAACCGCAGGCATTTAGTAGACAAACTCAATTTCAAAGTCCTGCAAGGAGAAGTTTTAGTATTGCTGGGACGCAGCGGGAGTGGCAAAACTACTACCATGAAACTGATTAACAATTTACTAACGCCAAGCAGCGGCGAAGTTCTTGTGATGGGAAAACCGACAACTCAGTGGAACCCAATTCAACTGCGCCGAAAAATTGGTTATGTGATTCAAGAAATCGGTTTATTTCCCCATTTTACCGTCGAGCAAAACGTCGGTTTAGTGCCGAAATTAGAAGGTTGGGAGGGCGATCGTATTCAGTCTCGCGTCCGCCAACTGTTAGAATTAGTCAACCTCGACCCCCAGCACTTCGCCAAACGCTATCCCCATCAGTTATCCGGCGGACAGCGGCAGCGGGTAGGCGTCGCCAGAGCACTGGCCGCTGACCCTCCGATATTGTTAATGGACGAACCGTTTGGTGCTTTAGACCCGATTACTCGTCTGGAATTGCAGCGAGAATTTGGTCAATTGCAGCAGCAACTTGGCAAAACTGTGATTTTTGTAACTCACGGCATTCAAGAAGCTTTTTTGTTAGCTTCTAGAATTGGTTTGATGCAAGACGGACGGTTGGTTGAATTGGCAACACCTGATGATTTTCTCAAATCTCAGCATCCAGAAGCTGGGGCATTTCTTGAATGTTTGCAAGTAGCTAAATTTGAATAATTTAGCAAAAATTTGATAATATAGTTTTAGTAACTAAGCTGATAATCAAACGATGCACAGTCTTTACGAGACAGACTTCTATGCTTGGACGCAAGAACAAGCCAAGTTACTTCGCAAGTGTCAGTGGAGTCAACTTGACTTGCCAAATTTAATTGAGGAGATTGAATCTTTGGGCAAACAGGAACGTCAAGAACTTAGAAATCGTTTGAGCATTTTGCTGGGACATTTGCTGAAGTGGCAATATCAGCCCCAGCAGCGCAGTCGTAGCTGGTTGTCTACAATTCGAGTGCAGCGGCGGGACACTCAGAGACTGATACAGGATAACCCAAGTCTGAAACCTTACTTGCAAGAAGCTTTCCCAGAAGCTTATCAAAATGGTAGAGATTTGGCAGTAGGAGAAACCGATTTACCTCTCAAAACATTTCCTCAAAATTGCCTTTACAGCTTAGAGGAAATTCTGGAATCTCGCTTCTATCCTGGTGAACCAAGTCCTGAAATAGAAAATGATTTATAAGGTTGACAGCAATCAGCAATAACCAATTACCCAATGATAATTTTTATCAACCGCTATGGCGCTGAGATAATTCAGCGCGCAACTGAACACTTATATTTAGTAACTGTTGCAATTTTTATAGCTATTATTGTGGGGATGCCCCTGGGAATTTTAGCTACGAGAAAACCAAAATTGAAAAAGCCTATTTTGGGATTTGCTAATATTATGCAAACAATTCCCAGTTTAGCTTTGTTTGGCTTGCTAATCCCGGTGCCGGTAGTGGGTGGAATAGGCGATCGCACGGCAATTATCGCCCTCACTCTGTATTCTTTACTGCCAATTATCCGCAATACTTATACTGGTATTGTCGGCGTCGATCCAGCGATTACGGAAGCGGGAAGAGGCATGGGGATGACGGATATGCAACTGTTATGGCAAGTGGAAATTCCCCTGGCACTGGGCGTGATTCTGGCGGGGGTGCGAGTTGCTGCGGTAATTGCGATCGGACTCGCTACAATCGCCGCTGCAATTGGCGCGGGTGGCTTGGGGGTGTTTATTTTTCGTGGCGTTGCTACCGTCAACAATCAGTTACTTTTGGCAGGGGCAATTCCGGCCGCTGTAATGGCATTAGCTGCGGATTTTGGGCTGGGTTGGGTAGAAGCGCGCCTCTCGAAAAGTACCTTAAAAACTATTAATGAGGAGTAAAATCCTGACTACCTTCCGTCAGCGTTGTCACCAGAAAACGAGCGAGAAGCCCCTGGCTTTAGACATGGGGAGGAAAGCGGCTGCGACTTCAGTCGCTTTGAATCAAAATCCATAGGAATAGCCATCTTTTTTGTGAATAGGTTTGCAATATTTATGACTAATTCCTGCTATTCTTCCCTTTGTTGTAGCGATGTCGAACGAACCGGACGCACGGCAAAGAACTCGTCCCACGTATGAACCGACTTTCTTGCCTGCGGTGACTGTCGCGCCAACGATATAGCCAGTTTGAAAACCAAAATGGATTTGCTTTTTCGATCTGTGTCGAATTGGGAAGCCAAACCGATCCGTGCCACACATTTGTCGAGTACCGTGTCCTGCTGCTTTTATTAGCAGCGGTTGAGAAGTCAGCACCTTCAACTCTTCGACTTTACCTACGCAAGCAGCATCTAACCAGTGAGATTTAGGTAACTGCAAACGAGTGCGATTGAATTTTGTCAAACCGCCACTACCAGTAGAAACTGGTAAACCAGTCATACGGAGTCGATTAAATAACGCCCAGCGAGTCGAATTAACGGCTGCTGCGTCTTTTAATGGACGTTTTGCTTGAGACAGGATCTTTTTCAAGACATCTGGCTTCTTAGAGAGGAATTTCTCAATGTCTTGAGTTCCTTTCTTGAAATTGCATTTTTCACAGGCAAGGCAAAGATTAGAAATACGATTAGATCCGCCTTTGGCTTTGGGATGAATGTGTTCGACTTGTAGCGGTGTATCCGTAACTCCACAATACGCGCACTTTCTATCCCATTTGTTAGGGTCGAACGGGGTATCGCTACCCCGAACTCCCATGCAAAACCGGACGTGATAGTTTCCCGTCATCCGGCTCCTCGACTGTTTGGCGCTTGTCATGCGTACCTCTTTCCCATTAAGGGTTAGGGGGTTAGAAATAAGATTCATCACTTCTCATCTCCCACTCTTTTGCTTCCCATTTGGCGTGAATAATGTCGTGGCAGTGTCTATGTACGGCTGTCAGATTTGTCTTCTTGTTGTTGCTTCTGT
>NZ_JAUBPB010000030.1:0-70896 GCF_036700545.1 Microcoleus sp. SVA1B4 | reverse complement strand
CGTCCAAAACGGACGGGCGGGACGCCCATCCCACAATAACAATTAAAATTGTAAGTTATTTAATTCGCGATCCTAAGCGGGATTTCACGTTAGTTGTTAGTTGTATTTTATACGCTTGCTGTTCGGCATTTAAAAAAGCACATCTTCACTTCCGCAGTGAAAAACCCTCTATTCTTCCCCCCCTCAGACTCTCTCCCCCTCTCCCCTTCTCCCCTTCTCCCCGCCCCCTGGCAATCACGATATGCAGCAGCTTATTTAGCAGGAGTTGCGGCTTGAGAAGTCGGCGGCGCAATATTAATTAATGGCAAAGTTCCGCCTCCTCCCATTACTGTCGGAAACTGGCCGTTCCATTTTTCAATTGCTTGCTGCTGCAAAATTTCGGCTGTTAAAGTTTGTCGCTGCAAGCGTTGAGCTTCAGCTTTACCTTTAGCACGGTTAATTTCAGCTTGAGCATCTTGGGTTGCTTTTTGAACAGTAAATTCTGCTTGTTTAGCTTCTTGTTCGGCTATTTGTTTGGATTCGATGGCTTTGCTAAATTCTGGAGAAAAGCCAAAATTTATTAAAGAAACATCTCTGACAATCACTCCGTAAGGTTCCAAACGCTTTTTAAGGCTGTTGTCGATTTCTGTTTTAAGTTCCGTGCGCTTAGTGATAATTTCTTCTGCGGTTTTTTTAGAAGTTGCTGCTTTGAGAACTTCCGAAATTGCCGGACTCAGAATGCTGGTAACAATTTGTTCTTCGTCTCCTATTTGTTGGTAAATTTGATTTACTTTTGCTGGGTCAACATTCCAGTTAACTGCCAAATCTGTCGTAATGCTTTGCAAATCTTTGGATGCTGCATCTGCTTTCAAATCTGTTTTTTGTACCCTCACGCTGAGAGTTTTTACAGAGGTGACGATCGGGAAAATCGGGTGAATGCCTTCATCTAAAATCGCGTCTTGAACTTTCCCGAAGCGCATCATAACGCCCCGTTCCCCTGGGCCGACGAGGGCAAAAGGTCTTAAAATTAAGGCTGCGATGATGAAGACGATGCCACCGACGATGTAGAGAGCTAGGTTGTACTGAACACTTTGCATGGTTTTCATATGTTGATTCACCTATGTTGTGTTACTTGATGTTAGTTTTATATTCGATGTTATCTAAGATTATAACTTCATGTTAATGGTGCAACCACTCATAAATTTATGTATCTTTATTCATAAAAGTCATATACTTGTCAGGGTCTGGGAACCTCTTAGCTCGATGAGTGGGTATGAACAATCCCACTTGTAGCTGGGTGAGATTATTGATGAATAAATGTTTCAATCATCTTGACAAAGAGGATTTTTTTAGATAAAGCAGAAGTAAATAGATAGCTCGATCGCTCTTTGAGAAGCGATAAAAGGGCGATCGGAAAGACAAAGCTTTCTAGAAAGCTAAAAAATCAGAATTCAACTGCTAATTTGTGGGTAAATTTTAATGGTAAATGGCAGGTGCGTGCTACAAAAACCTTTGCGGGTTCATGCAAGCCACGAAAGATAGAATTTCCCTCTCAGACCTACAGACTCTATTTGTAGAATTGGCATCGGCCCGCCTTGCTCAACCCTCCTGAGTAGAAAAAAAGACTCCTTGGGCAAGTTGGGAATTTATAGCTACAAACGATAAAAATCCGAGTTTAAAAATGCCCAAAAATAAGTTAAGCTTAGATGAGAACGGTTGAAAAAAAATCAAAATGTTGCAGCGACACCCTTGGCCGCAGACAATTGAAGAGGCGATCGCCATTCAAGAACAGCTTCGGTCAGAGGTAATTACCCAAAATCAACTGGACACAGTTCGGTACGTCGCCGGTGTAGATGTCGGCTACGACATTACAGACGATGTATCGCGGGCCGCTGTAACAGTTCTGAGCTTTCCCGACTTGCAATTGCAGCAGCAAGCTGTGGTTCGCAGTCCTACAACTTTTCCTTATATTCCGGGTTTCCTGTCTTTTCGAGAAGTGCCGGCAGTTCTCGAAGCTTTGGAAAATATAAGTTTGAGGCCAGACTTGATATTGTGCGACGGTCAAGGACTAGCCCATCCCCGCCGATTCGGTCTGGCCTGCCATTTGGGGGTTTTGACAGGGATTCCCACGATCGGAGTTGCCAAAAATCGATTTATTGGAGAACATTCAGAAGTCGGACTCGATCGGGGCAGTTGGCAACCCTTGCTGCTAGAGGGCTCAACGGTAGGAGCCGCGCTGAGGACGCAAACAGGCGTAAAACCGATGTATGTTTCCATAGGTCATAAGGTAAACTTGATAAGTGCGATCGAGTACGTCCTGCGCTGCGCCCCAAAATATCGCTTGCCAGAAACCACTCGATCGGCAGACCAACTAACATAGGGATAACTGGCAAGTGCGGAATGCCCAAAAAAAAAGTAAAAAGACCAAAAAAGCATCCGTCTTTGGACTTTTAATTTTTGAGGTGGCGCGGTTAAGTCGAAAAATCCTCTGAGTCTACTGCCAATCAGCTTTCGGTTCCATCCTTCCAGCGAACTAAAGAATGACTATACCTGAGAAAGAGGTATAAAAGTTGGGGAGGTTTATAGAATGATTGAAAGACAGTAACCAGCTTAAAACATTGGCGGCTCTAACTATAGTGCCCGGGCGTGAACTATTTTTAGTTCACATTTGTAAATTATGAAAGAGTCATCCTGCGAGTTAAACCAAAAGCTTAGATTCGTGTGATGAGGTTTCATAATTTACCGTCGGATATCTCACCACTGGCTGGGAGTAACCATGACAGTGGGAGGCGAAGGCGCGATCGAGCTAAAAAATCAGAAAAAAACAAGGAGACAGTCATGGCTGAGAAAAGCAAACGCGGATTCGCTTCTATGGATGCAGAAAAACAGCGCGCAATTGCTAGCAAAGGCGGAAAAGCTGCACACGAGAAAGGAACTGCACACGAATTCACCCCTGAAGAAGCCAGACAAGCTGGCCAAAAAGGCGGCGAAGCTGTCAGCAGAAATCGCGAACACATGGCTCAAATTGGTCGCGAAGGCGGTCGCAAAAGCCGCAAAAGCGAAGCTTAAGTCTCTTAAGGCTTGCCCTGTAATGAAAGATTGCACAGTTGCAGCGTGAGACATAGCACTAGGACAGTAAACGTTTGAGGAGGGGGGGCGATCGAAGTTACCAAGGTAGTTTGATCGTCCAGCCTCCAAAATTCGTGACTAGCGCACCATAGCTTTGCAAAGGTGAAAACCCCACAGGAATTACTTTTTAGCAATCGCTGGCAAATCTTGAACAGCAATTTTTTAACAAAGCTGCACTGCGGTCAATAATTTTGCGGGAAAGAAAGGCTGACAAGCGCGATTCAGTCTCTCAAAAAAAGCCAATACGAGCACTAAAAGCCCCGAAGTCAGGGCTTTTTTGTATAGCTGCACATAATAATATTTTTAGAAGTGCGATCGAGTCTGCGTCAATAATTCTAATTAAGTTTTTTGGTGAGGAACTCCGTCCTCAAAATAAATCAGCTAATATTTTTTTATCAGGAAATTGGGTTTAAAACCCCGTCCTTCGCTTGACGGCTTTAATTGTAAAGTTTTAATAACTCACGGAACATCCTATGCTGAACATAGTAGCATAAGGTGGGAGGTAAAACCATGCTAGTTTTCGAGTTTAAAGCATACGGAAAATCAAATCAGTTTACTGCCGTAGACGAAGCAATTCGTACCGCAAAATTCGTCCGCAATAGCTGTATAAGGTATTGGATGGACAACAAAAAGGTGGATAAATATGATTTGAATAAATACTGCGCTGTACTGGCGCGTGATTTTTCCTTTGCTGACGAACTCAACTCAATGGCTAGACAAGCTAGCGCAGAACGAGCATGGTCTTCTATCTCCCGATTCTACGATAACTGCAAGAAGGGTGTGGCCGGCAAAAAAGGCTATCCACAGTTCCAGAAAGATTGCCGCTCTGTTGAGTATAAATCAACTGGATGGAAACTTGCCGACGACCGAAAATCCATCAATTTTACCGACAAGAAAGGGATTGGGCGGTTAAAACTCAAGGGGACACGCGATTTGCATTTCTATCCAATTAGCCAAATAAAACGGGTGAGATTGGTAAAACGTGCGGATGGCGTATACGTTCAGTTTTGTATTGATATTGATCGAAAGGAAAACATAGCCCCCTCTGGGAACACCATAGGCTTAGACGTAGGATTGAAGGAATATTACACCGACTCAAAAGGAATTACGGTTGAGAACCCGAGATTTTTGCGAAAAGGTGAAAAAGTCCTTAAACGTTGTCAACGTCGGGTGTCCAGGAAAGTAAAAGGTTCAAACAACAGGGACAAAGCTAGGCGGATTCTAGGCAAACGCCATCTCAAAATAAGTAGGCAGCGTAAAGACCATGCAATGAAGCTTGCACGGTGCGTAATCTCATCAAACGATGTAATCGCTTACGAAGATTTGAGAATAAAAAATCTGGTGAAGAATCATTGCTTGGCTAAGTCTATTAACGACGCATCTTGGTATCAGTTCCGTGTCTGGCTTGAATACTTTGGAAAAGTATTTGAAAAGATTACGGTTGCGGTGAATCCGCAATATACCAGCCAAGAATGCTCTAGCTGCGGTGTAATTGTCAAGAAAACGCTATCTACTAGAACGCACGTCTGTAAATGTGGGTGTGTAATGGATAGAGATAAAAACGCGGCTAGAAATATCCTGAGTCGAGGATTGGGTACGGTAGGGCATACCGGAACTTTTGCGCTTGACGCAAGTAACGCTTTAGGAGAATCAATCTCTACTTTGGCTGGAGAAATCCTGCCTCAGCAAATTGGCTCGTAGATTAAAGAATCCCGGTGCGTTTACGCGCCCGGAGTGTCAAATTTTTGAGCTAACTATAAAATCATGACAAACCAGCTCACTTTAGCATGGACAGAAGCTGGGGTGCGTCAAACTCGAACAATTCAAAACGGACAGCCGAGCAAAAATCCGGGAACCGTGAGGCTAGGGCGCGATCCGGCGAAGTGCGATATAGTATTTTCGCATCCCAGCGTATCGGGTCTGCACGTTGAAATATTTTTTAATCAGGAATTGCAGGAGTATGCAGTGCGGAATTTGCGCGAAAGCAATCCGCCCCTGGTAGATGGAAAAATTCTCGCCCAAGGCGAAGCAAAATTGAAATTGGGAAGCCACATCCATTTAGGGCAAGTGCAAATCGAGGTGGTAAATGTCACGGAGGTGCAGGTAGCCGCGCCCCAGACAGTTTTGCTGGGGCCTCCCGCACCTGGTAACTTTCAGCCGACGGGGCCTTCACAATATGGTTTGCAGTGTCCCAAATGCAGCCGAATTTCGCCTTACGCGCAGTTGAATGCGGGGTGTCCGTGGTGCGGTACTTCTTTGGCGGCGGCGGCGAGTGTGATGATCTCTCCTTGAAAGTTGGAAAAATGGAAAGTCTGGCTATCCGCTAAACACTCTCAACTTCAAAAATCTTTTTTTGCAGAAAGCTCAAAGCCGACGGCTGATGTTTAAAAAATAATCATGAATTCTCAACCCTTGCGCCTGCGACTGACTTGGACAGATACAGCTACGGGGGATTGTCGATCCCCCATACTCGACTTACCCATCGCTTTGGGGCGAATTTTTGAAGCTATGCCCGCCACAATCAACGGGAAACGAGTTTCTCGAATTGCCCTCAGCAGCAGTCAAGTTTCTCGCTTTCACGCAGTGATTGGCAGTGAAGGTAACAGTATTTTACTTACTGACACGGGCAGCCGCAACGGTACTTTTGTTAACGGCGTTCGCCAAACCCGTTGCGTGCTGGCAAACGGGGATATGCTGCAAGTTGGGCCCTACGCGATCGGCATTTCTTTTGCTGTTAATTCCCCAGAAACCCCGTCGGTCAATTCTCACATTTTCTTTAACCCGCAGACCAATGGGCCAGACCCTGCATTGGGGCCGCAAATAATGTCGCAGGTTTCTCAAACAAGTAGTAGGGGAGAATTTCCGCCGATCGCATTTTTGCACGCTTCTCAAGTGTCAATGCGATCGCTCCAATCTATGGGACTCCCTGTAACAGAAGTTGATTGGGCTGCTGTTGGCGGCGGTTTGGGTAGCTTTATTTGGGTGGATTTGCTGAGAATTTGCGGCGTAAAAATCGATCGAATTGCTGTTTTGGGCATGGAAAACCAGCCTTACGCGCGCTACCTGCGTCTGTGCCTGAATTCTCAAATTCCGCTGCGGGAACGCCTACGATCGAATTCTGACTCTTGTCCAGACAACATTTGGGGCTGGCCTCCCTATGCTTTGCGGGAAGCTTGGCAGGAATTGCTGAAAGGGCGTTTGGGGATGTCGTTGATGTTGATGTGGCAGGTGTTTGCTGAACCGACTTTTGCCGAAACTTATACGCCTCGCGCGGGGAATGTGTTTGATTCTATTGACAGGGAAGTCGATCGAATTGGGTGGAATCAGATGTTTCGCTACGGTAGAGTGCGGGGAATTCGCAAAACAGATGACGGCAGGTACGCGATCGCTTATTCTCGATCGAATGCCGAACACCGCGACCACGCTTTTTTAATCGCGAAATACGTACACTTAGCCACCGGCTATCCCGCCATTCAATTTTTGCCGGATTTGCAAGCTTACCGCGAAAAAACCCAGGATTTTGAGTCGGTTGTCAACGCTTACGAAAGCCACGACGGCGTTTACGAAAAATTGGAGGCCAGCGGCGGCAGCGTGTTAATTAGAGGCCGGGGAATTGTGGCTTCGCGGGTGGTGCAGCGGATTTACGAAGCGCGACAGCGGAACAGTAATATTCAAGTATTGCATTTGATGCGATCGCCCAAACCTCAAGGTAACAAATTTAAACTCGCTGAGCGCAGCGTCGAAAATCACTACGAATTTCAACCTTTCAACTGGCCGAAAGCTTGCTGGGGCGGGGAACTCCGCGTACTTTTGGAAAAAGCCGCCCCCGAATTTCGCCCGCAGTTGCTCACCGACTGGGGCGGCACTACCACAGCCCAGCGCAGCGACTGGCGACGAATTGTCAAAGAAGGCTTAAGTCAAGGATGGTATCAAATTACCTTCGGGGAAGTCGAGCGAGTCGAGCGCGACAGTCAAAACCGCACAGTGACGTACATTCAGGAGAAGGAACTCAAGGGGCAAATTAAGTTAGAAGCTGATTTTATTATTGATGCTACCGGTTTGGACGCTAAGGTAAAAACCAGTCCTTTATTAAACGATTTGGTAGCTCAATATAATCTTCCCCTCAACGGTTTGGGCCGGCTGAGTGTTAACAACGATTTTGAAGTGCCCGAATTGCGGAATTCTTCTGCTAGCAACACAGAAGGCCGGGTATATGCAGCCGGCGCGATTACTTTGGGGGGGCCTTACGCGCCCGTAGACAGTTTTTTGGGCTTGCAATACGCCGCCTTGCGATCGGTTGAAAGTCTGGCCGCCCACCGAGTTGCTGGTGTGCGGAAATTGAGCGTTTGGCGATCGTTTGTGCAATGGTTGAAATGGATTTTAAATAAATCTCCAGATTGATTAGAAACAAAACCGTTTCGCATTCAATCTAAAATCCAAAATCTAAAATCCAAAATCGAATGACTCCCACCTTATTTGGCCGATGGCAAACTCGAATATTATTATTTGCAACTGTAGGGCTTTTAGTAACACTGCCATTTTTTCTAGGTTTAATAACTTCTCAATCAGGCTCAATCTTTTTCTGGATTTTAGGGTATATAGCGATTTTTGGCCTCGGCTGGGATGCTTTATATATATACATCCAGCAGTTCCGATGGGATCGAGATTGGCCCGGTGCATTTCAATTGCTCGCCGGGATTTGGGAAGCACTTTTTGTGTTATTTTTAATCAAAATTATCGGTTTGCCGGGGATACCTGCACAAGATTTTGACTTGGGAGCTTTTGCTTTGCATTATAGTTTAGTATGGCTGGCTATTTATCTGGCGTCGCAAACACTGATGCGAATTTTGTTTCCCCACTGGCGTTTCCGTGGCGGCCAATGGTTGTAATAATACCTATAGAGGCGGGTTTTACAAAAAATAATCACCTCAAATTAATAATCTCATAAACCCGCGCCGCCCGGTCAATTACCAATTACCAATTCCCAATTCCCCATGCCCAATTCCCAATTCCCCATCCCCTGTATTTTCTCATTTTTTTCGGGTTCTGGCTTGCTCGATCTGGGTTTCGAGTCGATCGGCTTTAATATAGCGTATGTCAATGAAATTTTCCCACCTTTCATGCAAGCATACCGCTATTCTCGGCAGTGTCTAAATTTACCACAGCCAGAATACGGGTATTGCGAAGGAGAGGAAGCAGATGTAACTCGACTTGTAGGGGGACAACCAGCTTTTCGCCTGCGGGAATTGATGCAGGATGCCCGCAAGCATCACGATATTGTGGGATTTATCGCGGGGCCGCCTTGTCCTGACTTTTCTATTGGTGGCAAAAACCGGGGTCAAGAAGGAGATAAAGGCCAACTTTCAGCTTCATACATTGAATTAATTTGTCAGCAGCAGCCAGATTTCTTTTTGTTTGAAAATGTCAAAGGTTTGTGGAGAACCAAAAAACATAAATCTTTTTACGACGAACTAAAACAGCAGTTGGCTGATTCGGGATACGTTTTTGCCGAACGTTTAATTAATGCGATAGAATACGGTGTCCCGCAAGATAGAGACAGAATTATTTTGATGGGCTTTAGAAAAAACCTTGTCAAAAATCTGGGCATTTCCCTAGAAGAAAAAAGCCAAATGTTATCCGAAAGTTTATTTCCTTGGCAAAGTCAGATATTATATCCCAAATCAGAAATTTTTTCTCATCCTTGGCCTGATAGAACTGCCTTTGCAGATGATGGTTTCGTGCCTTGTCCTGATGGCATTCCCCAAGATTTAACGGTAGAATTTTGGTTCCAAAAAAATGACGTTCTCAACCATCCCAATGCCAAACACTATTTTCAACCCAAAGCAGGCATTAAGCGGTTTGCTTCCGTTGATGAAGGAGATGATTCAAAAAAATCTTTCAAGCGATTGCACCGATGGCGTTATTCGCCAACAGCGTGTTACGGCAATAACGAAGTTCACTTGCACCCTTACAAACTTCGCCGACTTTCTGTTGCAGAAACACTGGCTATTCAGTCACTGCCAAAAGATTTTGCACTGCCGGCAAAGATGACGTTAACTAATATGTTTAAAACTGTTGGCAATGGGGTTCCTTATTTGGCTGCACAAGGTATTGCCAAAACAATTTTACAGTTTTTTTATCACTAAAAAAACAAAATAGCCCGATACCAGACTTCGCAGATTTTGTGGGTATCTAAAAATATTTGTAGCGATAAGGGGCGCATTGCACACCCTATAATTATTAAAATTCCCAATTACCAGACCTATGTCGTTTAACACAGAAGTGTTATAATAAAGTGTTAAGGTTGAAAACCTATATTTTTTATTTGCCTGCAATTCGCCATGACCGTTAAACCCCGCCGCTATCACATCACTACTTTCGGATGCCAGATGAATAAAGCCGACTCGGAACGGATGGCCGGCATTCTGGAAAATATGGGCTTTGAGTTCTCGGAAGACCCGAACGAAGCTAGCTTGATTCTCTACAATACTTGCACAATTCGCGATAATGCCGAACAAAGAGTTTATTCTAACCTCGGAAGGCAAGCTCATCGCAAGCGCCAAGAACCGGGTTTAACTTTAGTTGTAGCTGGATGCGTGGCGCAGCAGGAAGGTGAAGCGCTGCTGCGGAGAGTGCCGGAATTAGACTTAGTAATGGGGCCGCAACACGCTAACCGACTTGAAGATTTGCTGGAACAAGTTTTTGAGGGCAATCAAGTTGTGGCGACTGAAGCTGTTGAAATTATGGAGGATATTACTAAGCCGCGCCGCGATAGCAAGGTGACTGCTTGGGTGAATGTAATTTACGGCTGCAATGAACGCTGCACTTATTGTGTTGTCCCGAATGTTCGCGGGGTTGAACAGTCGCGAATGCCGGAGGCAATTCGCGCGGAAATGGAGGATTTGGGCCGTCAAGGTTACAAGGAAGTAACTTTGTTGGGGCAAAATATTGATGCTTACGGGCGCGATTTGCCGGGGACAAAACCGGACGGCAGCAACCAGCATACTTTGACGGATTTGCTTTATTTTGTGCAGGATGTGCCGGGAGTCGATCGCCTCAGATTTGCTACTAGCCACCCGCGCTATTTTACGGAAAGATTGATTAAGGCTTGTGCTGAATTACCGCAGGTTTGCGAACATTTTCACATTCCTTTTCAGTCGGGAGATAATGATATTTTGAAGGCGATGTCGCGGGGTTATACTCAGGAAAAATACCGCCGGATTATTGATACAATTCGCCGTTATATGCCGGATGCTTCGATTACTGCGGATGCGATTGTGGGTTTCCCTGGGGAGACGGAAGCGCAGTTTGAGAAGACTCTGAAGTTGATCGAAGATGTTGGTTTCGATTTGGTGAATACTGCGGCTTATTCGCCTCGCCCTGGGACGCCGGCGGCTTTGTGGGAAAATCAGTTGAGTGAGGAGGTGAAAGCCGATCGCCTGCAACGAATCAATCATGTAGTGACAACAACGGCGATGGAACGATCGCAGCGCTATTTCGGACGCACTGAAGAGGTTTTGGTGGAAGTCCAAAATCTCAAAGATTCAACTCAGGTGATGGGACGCACTCGCGGCAATCGTCTCACCTTTTTTAAGGGCGATATTGCTGAATTGGCGGGTAAAATTGTGCGGGTTAAAATTACAGATATTCGCGCTTTTAGTTTGACGGGGGAAATGCTTTAAATAGCACCGGAATGAGATAGGGGACGGCTTACTGGTGAACTTTTCTAAGAAGATGTAATTTATTTTACCGCAGAGAGCGCAGAGGACACAGAGGAAGAGTGGAAGGGAGGGGATAAGTAGTCTTAAAGCGGTTCGTATGTGCCTTAGTTGCGCTCTCTGCGTGTATATTTGTCGAAAAGTCCTAGGAGTAGTGAAAAATGACAATGATGCGGATCGGGCTATTGTTCGGGGGGCGATCGGGCGAACACGAAGTCTCAATTAGTTCGGCGCGGGCGATCGCCCGTGCCCTCGCTGCGGAGGAAAATGCCTCTAAATACGAAGTTCTGCCCTTTTACATCCAAAAAAACGGCCGCTGGCTGTCGGGAACATTACCTCAACAAGTCTTAGACACCGGAAAACCTCTGGAAATAGAGGAACAAACAGCAGAAGATGATTCTCCCGCTGGACAGTTTCCTAATTTTAATGCTGTAGATGTTTGGTTCCCTGTTTTGCACGGCCCAAACGGTGAAGACGGCACTGTGCAAGGGTTGCTGAAATTATTGCAAGTTCCTTTTGTCGGTTCGGGGGTTTTAGGTTCGGCGCTGGGAATGGATAAAATTGCCATGAAAATGGCTTTTGCTCAGGCTGGTTTGCCGCAGGTAAAATACATCGCTGTCAACCGTTCCGAAATCTGGTCTAATCCTTGCGTTTTCCCTAAACTCTGTGATAAAATTGAAGCTGAGTTGGGCTATCCTTGCTTTGTCAAACCAGCTAATTTGGGTTCGTCTGTTGGGATTTCTAAAGCTCGATCGCGTGCTGAGTTAGAAGCTGCTCTCGACAGCGCCGCTAGCTACGATCGGCGGATAATTGTCGAAGCGGGTGTGGTTGCTAGAGAATTAGAATGTGCAGTTTTAGGTAACGATAATCCCCAAGCTTCAACGGTGGGAGAAATTTCTTTTCAAAGCGATTTCTACGACTACGAAACTAAATATACCCAGGGACAAGCCGACTGCTCAATCCCGGCAAAAGTCAGCGGTGCGATCGTCTCGCAAATCCAAGAAATGGCAGTGCAAGCATTTTTGGCTGTAGACGCTGCAGGTTTAGCGCGAGTAGACTTTTTCTACATTGAATCAACCGGAGAAGTTTTGATTAACGAAATCAACACTTTTCCCGGCTTTACAGCTACCAGTATGTATCCGCAAATGTGGGCAGCGGACGGCATTTCTTTCCCTGAATTAGTAGACCGTTTAATTCAATTAGCTCTGGAAAGGCACGGGGAAAAAGGTTGAATTGCGATTTGCAAACCGCTGCCCGGTCAACTGAAAATAAATTATTTTCGCAGGTAATATATCCATACTAGCGGAAACGATATAACATAGTTGTGGCAGGCTCTGCCTGCCAGCAACCCGATTTCCCCTGCTGGTCGAGCAACTGGAAATTTTCAGCAGTCGGGTATAAATAAATACACTATAAAGTGGTTAAGAAAGAAGGGCGAATAGCAGCGCCAATCTCACATCTTGCATCTCAAATTTTAACTCGGTTAACTTAGATGAGACGTTTCACTCAACTGCAGCAGTGGTGGACTTACGGACTGGTATTTCCCCTAGCGGTACTCAACTGCTGGTTAGCCCTCCTAGTCTTTGAATATTTTCGCGCCCTGATTACAGTTTTGGTAGTGGCTACAGTGCTGTCTTTTTTGCTAGATTATCCCGTGCGCTTTCTGCACAGATACGGCTTAAAGCGCGATCGAGCAGTTTTATCGGTATTGTTTTTGACTTTACTGGTATTGGTAGTTTTAGCTATCACTCTGGCTCCCATTCTGCTAAACCAAATCACTGAGCTCGCCACCCGACTGCCGACTTGGATAGTTTCTGGCACACAACAGATTGAAGCATTCCACAATTGGGCGGAAAATCGCAATCTCCGCATTGATGTTAGCGGTTTAACTACCCAATTGAGCGATCGACTTTCATTTCAATTGCAGTCTCTCACTGGCGAAATTCTCAGATTTGGTTTGGGTGCTGCAGACAGTCTGTTGAATTTTCTCCTCACAATAGTCGTGACATTCTACTTGCTCTTGCACGGCGATCGCGTATGGGAAGGATTATTTAAATGGTTTCCCTCCAAGCTGAGCCTTCAATTGCGAGAGTTGCTGGCGCGAAGCTTCCACAACTACTTCGTCGGGCAAGCAACTTTGGCGGGTTTGATGGGACTGTCTATCACTGTTGCTTTTTTAATTATGCGAGTTCCCTTCGGACTTCTGTTCGGTTTGGGTGTGGGTGTAATGACTATGATTCCCTTCGGGGCACCTTTCAGTATTTGCATTGTCAGTTTGCTAATCACATTAAACAACTTTTGGCTCGGAGTCACAGTTTTAGCTGTCGCTACAGTAATTCAGCAAATAATTGAAAGTGGCGTTGCTCCTCGGTTATTAGGCGGTTTTATAGGTCTCAATCCTGTGTGGATTTTAGTGTCGCTGCTGGTGGGGGTTAAGGTGGCAGGAATAGCAGGTTTGTTAGTTGCTGTGCCGATGGCTGGTTTTATTAAGAATACTGTTGATGTTTTGGAAAGTTCGAGGAACAAGTCGAGGGAAATCGATTCGGTTAGTTCCATTGAACCGATGGAGCAATAAAATTCCTCCATAGGTTCAAATTTTAGATTTGAAGAGAGTTTTTGCAGGCTATTTTGACTTAAGGTTTAGTTGGTACTTTAGCTTGAGGCTTTACAGGTTTTTTACTTCCTGCTTTAGGGTGAGGCTTTCCGGTGCTTTAACTGCTATCCTTCATGGATGCAGGCGGGGTCAAAAACTCCGTTTCTACGTTAACCTCGATCGCTCACAACGAATATTTTGCGTAGAAACCTGGTTTTTTTGAGTGCACGATTGTTGTTGACTTCGGATATCAATCCTGTCAGAAACCTCAGCCTAAAGGCGTGAGGCTTGAAAGAGAAATCTAACAGGCCATTCTGACCAGACTAAGCTTTAAATAGCTACGTTATTTAGGTCACGACACCCGCTTGATGCGAAGCTAGTCCCTTGCTCTGTCGCTAGTGGTTAAACAGTCTTAAGGTCACGCTCGACAGTGCTGCTAGCCGGCGCAAGCCTTTATAACCTTGTCGAAGCTAACTTTACCCCAGAAATGGGAGTTTGGGGCAACCATTCCCCAAAAATCGGAGAGGTTGCATTAAATTCCCTCTCCGACCCCGAAAGGGGATTTAATTCAATGTAAAGCCGTCCTATAAGGACGGGGCTTCAGACCCAGTTTTTTGGTGAAAAGTTCGCGAGAAATGCGGAATATGCGAGCTGGCTACCGTAGTTTGTATTATCGCACTCACACAGCAATTCGCCAGTGCCGACCCAGTTCGATCGCACTCAAAAGCTCGAATCCACAAACAATTTGCCGGCGACTGTCCGGTTTCTACCCCAGCTTGTAGGGTAAACCCCACCAGTCAAGCAGAACTCATAAATGCTTGAATTAAAATTAAAGAACCTTTAGTTGTAATTTAATTACAGTAGGTGCTAAAAATGCAAAATCCTAATTATAACTCTCCCTCTAACTCCCACCAAATCAATACTATGTCAACTAAAAATATGCCTGCTACAACTGTGCGTTCTCGCCGTTCTTCTTTGCCGAAAAAACTGGCTTTTTTATCCCTAATTTTGCTCGGCTCCACCGCAACTGTTGGGTGCAACGCCCTAACTTCTGGAGTTCCTGGAAGTTCTAACGCCATTCAAGCTGAACCTTCAACTGCAGCGCCAATCTCAGCATTGCCTGCCAATATACTCCCCTCTCAAGACTCTAATTTTGTCACTAAAGTTGTGCAGGAAGTTGGCCCGGCAGTGGTGCGGATCAATTCCTCTCGCACGGTGACGAACCAAGTTCCAGATGAGATACCTGAGCAATTCCGCCGCTTCTTTGGTTCAGAATCTCCGATTGCGCCGGGAAATCGGGTAGAAAGGGGCTCCGGTTCGGGTTTTATTTTTGGTTCTGATGGCCGCATTTTGACTAACGCTCACGTCGTTGACCGCGCGGATACGGTGACGGTAAAACTGAAGGATGGCCGCGAATTTGTCGGCAAAGTTTTAGGCGTAGATACAGTAACTGATGTGGCTGTTGTTAAAATTGAAGCTAACAATTTGCCTGTGGTGAATTTGGGCAAATCTGAAGAGTTACAGCCGGGAGAATGGGCGATCGCGATCGGCAATCCCCTCGGTTTGGACAATACTGTGACTGTGGGAATTATTAGCGCTACAGGCCGTTCTAGCGCCGATGTCGGTGTTCCCGACAAGCGCGTCAGCTTTATTCAAACCGACGCTGCGATCAATCCCGGCAATTCTGGCGGCCCGCTGCTGAACCAGCGCGGTCAAGTTATCGGCATGAATACGGCGATTATTCAAGGCGCTCAAGGATTGGGTTTTGCTATTCCGATCGATCGAGCACAACAAATTGCCGACCAATTAGTAACAGTAGGAAAAGCCGAACATCCTTATCTCGGCGTTCGGATGTTGAGCATTACTCCCGCAATCAAGAGAGAATTTAATCAAAATCCCAACACCAAATTGAGGCTGACTGAAGATAAAGGCGTGTTAGTTTTGGGAGTTGCGAGAAATTCTCCGGCGGCACAAGCTGGAGTTCGCGTTGCCGATGTGATCAAGAGAATCAATGGTGCAGAAGTCAGCGATGCTGGCAGCGTACAGCAAATTGTCGAGAAAAGTACAGTGGGCAGCGATCTGCAGCTTGAATTAAGCCGCGGCGGACAACCTGTTACTGTGGCGGTGAAAGCGGGTGCTTTTCCAGCGGATCAGCAGCGGTAGTAACACCTAAAAAAATAGAATGCCCAGAGCCCAGACTTCTTTAAGAATTCTGGGTTCTAACATTTCAAAACCTCTTTGATACTCGGCGGTTGAAACCGCTACTACACAAACAAAGTCCGCCTACGCGGACTAAGAAATAAAAGGAGATTTAAGCCAAATTTGGTATAATTTACAATTATTTCTATTGGTTATTAAAAGGTAGAAAAATGGCTCACATCAATCTGCGGCGTACTGAAAATATCAGCGGTAATTTTTATGTAGACAGTAGCTGCATTGACTGCGATACTTGTCGGTGGATGGCACCGGAAGTATTTGGTCAAGCGGGAGAACAGTCGGCGGTTTACCAGCAGCCAACAAACGAGACTGAAGAAATGCGATCGCTCGCGGCTCTTTTGTCTTGTCCCACAAGTTCGATCGGCACTGTAGAAAAACCCAAAAGGATCAAAGAAGCCCAGCAACTGTTACCCGCACTCGTAGCAGAAAATGTCTATCACTGCGGCTACCACTCAGAGACATCCTACGCCGCAGCCAGCTATTTAATTGTCCGTCCCGAAGGCAATATTTTAGTTGATTCTCCCCGTTTTGTGCCGCCGCTAGTTAAAAATATCGAAGCAATGGGCGGCATTCGCTATATGTACTTGACTCACCGCGATGATGTGGCAGATCATCAACAATACCACGACCATTTTGGGTGCGATCGCATCATTCATTATGACGAAATTAACGCTGATACTTGCCGTGTAGAAATGCAATTGTCGCCCACAGAACCGTATCAACTAGCAGATGATTTGTGGATTATATCGGTGCCAGGTCACACGAAAGGTCACACAGTTTTGCTTTACAATAACAAGTTTTTGTTCACCGGCGATCATCTTGCTTGGTCGGAAAGTTTGCAGCAGCTAGTTGGCTTTCACGATGTCTGTTGGTATTCTTGGCCCGAACAAATCAAATCTATGCAGAATTTGGCTAATTACTCGTTTGAATGGGTGTTGCCGGGACACGGCCGCAGGTATAATGCCGATCGACAAACCATGAGCGAGCAAATGCAAAAGTGTATTGCTTGGATGCTCGATGCTTAATAGTTTAAAACCCCTTTTATACTGAAACCAATCCTACACACACTTTCGTCCGATAACCAGTTGTAGCGGCTGGTGTGATGAGCCCCCCAGCGTTCCACCGGAATTGGCAACTATTTGGCGAGGGCGGCTTCTAGTCCATCATCGTTCATACCGTAGATATCGGGACTTATCGGATGTCGATCGGCTTTAACGTCTACACATAAGGTGGGATTGGCTGTTTGGGCGATGCCATTTGTGATGTAAGCTGTTGTTGTGGCGATTGCCAAAGTCGTGATTAAACCCAATAAAAATAGGACAAGCCAACGAGGTTTATTTTCGAGAGACTGCAATAAAAATCGTGGATTCATTAATTTATGATATAGTGTTTAATAAGGCTTCTTTAAAATCTGCTGCACTTTTATAATAAATTTCAGGATTGTCAACTAAAGCGCGATCGATCACGGTGGCTAGCGGTTGAGGGATGGACGAAGTGCGATCGCGAATAGGAACTGCATCATTATCCAAAACAGCACGAAACGGGTCTAATCCCACAAAATTGCGAGGCGAATATCCCGTAATCATCACGTACAAACAAGCCGCCGCCGCCCACACATCAACCTCCGGTTTCGCATACTTATAATCAAGCACTTGCTGTCGCGGCATAAAATACGGCGTACCGACAGCATTACCAGTCATCGTTTGGCCGCTTAAACCCGCTTGATCGAAAGCTTTTGCTAACCCATAATCCCCAATCTTAGCAACTTGTTTCCCACCCACATTCGCCAGAAAAATATTCCCCGGCTTCAAATCCCGGTGAATCAAACCCCGTCCCTTGGCAAAACTACCATCAGCCAATCTTACATTCGGAATTTCCGCATTATGTGTATAAGTCAAACCATCTAAAACTTGCACAATAATAGCTACAGATTCAGCGATCGGCAAAGTGCTGACAGCGCGTTTTGCCATCAAATCAACAACACTACCACCCTCACAGAATTCCATCGTGAAAAAGAAAGTATCATCAGCATAACCAGACTCTTTAAATCCTGCCACATGAGGATGTTTCAAACATTTAGTATTATCAACTTCCCGCAAAAACCAATTCACAGCCCGCTGATTCGCAGCAACTTTTGGTAACATCACTTTCAGGGCGACTTCTTCATTTGTTTGTTTATGTCGCGCCAAATAAACCAAACTAAAACCACCCTTACCCAACTCTTTTAGTAAAACATAATCACCGAGAACTCCGATATTATTTTTACCACCGACAGCTTTGAACAGAAAAGCTTTCAGCATCTCCCACAAATTCTCTTGATTTGAGGGAATAATTGGGGGTGATTGTTGTTTGAGATTTTTCGCAATTTCCGGGTCAAGAGCAACAGCAACTCGAAAAGAAGTATCGCTGAGTGTAAATTCATCTCCCCCCTGCAAGTCGTATTCTGGGAATTGAATTTGAGCCGCGTCTTCGGGAGTTTGATGTGGTTCTCGCTGACCGATTTTTTCGCCATTAACAAAAGTGCCATTTTTGCTACCGAAATCGCGCACCCGGATATCGGGAGGATTGATATCCAGCAAGCAGTGATAGCGGGAGATGGTGCGGTGTTTTTCGTCGTCGGGAATATTGGGATAGCAATCTTTAGCGCGGCCGATAATACAAGTAGTGCGGGTATCAAAGGTGAATTCTTTGCCTTTGAGATTACCTGCGGTGATAGTGAGGGTAACTTTTGAAGTCATATAAATTGTAAATTATGAATTTTGGATTATAGACACTTTTGCACCCACCCTTAGTAAAATGCTAACTCTTGCTCCCCCCCTTAGCAAGGGGGGGCTGGGGGGGGTTAAATACCAGATATTCTCAACGAACTAATCTCATGTACCCTCCAAACTCTTACTCCCCCCCTTACCAAGGGGGGGCTGGGGGGGGTAAAAGAGTAGATGCAATAAACGATTAAATCTAATCTACATTTCTAACTCTTGCTCCCCACCCTCAACAAAGGGCTAACTCTTGCTCCCCCCCTTAGCAAGGGGGGCTGGGGGGGTAAAAGAGTTAATGCAATAAACGATTAAATCTCATGTACATTTCTAACCATTACTCCCCACCCTTAACAAAGAGCTAACTCTTGCTCCCCACCCTCAACAAGGGGCTAACTCTTGCTCCCCCCCTTACCAAGGGGGGGCTGGGGGGGGTAAAACACCCGATGTTCTCAACGATTTAATCCCCTCCACAATCACCTCTAAAACCCCATCCAAATTATGATAAACATCATCATTAGTAAACCTCAAAAAATTAATCCTTGCCGCTTCAATAAACTCTTGCCTTTCTGCATCATATTCTACAGCGCCATCCACAAAATGGCTGTCACCATCAACTTCTAGTGCTAACTTGATTTCTGGTGAATAAAAATCTAGCGCAAATGCTGCTACACTGTATTGTCTGCGAAATTTACAATTTTCAAGCTGTCTGTTTCTGATACGTTTCCATAGCTGCTTTTCAGCTTCTGTCATTTCTCTGCGAAGCTGCTGTCGTTTGAATTTTTCTGAGCTTTTGTTGTAGAGTTTTGTCATTGTTGTATAGGATTTAACCCCCCCCAGCCCCCCCTTGGTAAGGGGGGGAGTAAGAGTTATTTGAGTTTTTTAGTTGGTTGTTTGATATTTTAACCCCCCCCAGCCCCCCCTTGGTAAGGGGGGGAGTAAGAGTTATTTGAGTTTTATTGTTGGTTGCTTAGTCTTGGTTGTTAATGCAAACTACAAATTTTGTTTCTTGCGTTATGGAGTTTGGAGGCTGTTGGTGGGGAGGTAGAAACCGGGTTTCTTCCTGAATCTGGGTGATGATAAATAAATTATCGCAGAAACCCGGTTTCTGAGATTGATTTTACTTTGATTATTTGCTCGTTATGTCCCGACAACCCCGTCGGAAACGTAGACAGGGTAAGGTTTCGTGGTTTTGGACTTTGTTATAAATCTTTATGAAATCCTGTAACGCTTAGATGTTACAGTCTACAAGTCTCTACGTGAGAGAAGAGATAACCCATCCCCAACCACACAACTTTCCACATCTCATTATTCACCACCCTACCACCCTCCTCTCCTAACCCAACCGCCACAAACCCCACGGGGAGGTGAGCTTCCACCGCCGTTTTCTCTGAAAAAGTGAGGTCGTTGTAGTACAGCCATTGGTTATTTCTTCTCCAGCCTACCTTGTCGCCAAACTTCTGCCAAATTTCACTATTATATTCCCTAGTTCCCCCCAGACTTTGATAAATGCGCTTCTGCATCGAAAAGCCGAAGTGACCATTAGAATATTTTACCCAAAGTTGGTCAATGGTACGCAAGTCCTCGCAGGGGAATTTTTCAATACTTTCTTCATTCAGCCATCCTTCTTTCTCCCTACCCGCCACTTTCAACATCACTCTCAGAGTTTCCTCATCCGCTTCTTTCCACTTTTTAGCCGCCAATAAATTACGCAAATTTATATAATCCATCCCCACGGCTGAAATTACCCGTGTAGTCTCAGCAGCCACTGGTTTTGGTATCAGCAAATCCAACCATTCCTGCACCGACTGCGGGCGATTTTGCGGTTCCAACTCCATTCCTTTCATAATCGCCGCATTCACCCTGTCGCTAATCTGAGCATTATATAGTTTTGGCGCAATCAAAGGGTCTATTACCTTTCTACCACGGGATTCAATCGGTTTCTGATCCGTTAGCATATTGTACAGCGTCGCCGCCAAAGAATAAACATCAGTATAAGCGCCAAGTTGAGGGCGTTTTTCCGCAAGTTCAATGGGTGCGTAATGGGCAGTTCCTGTAACACTATTAGTCATTAACTTTTCCGATGAATGCACCTGTCGTGCTAAACCAAAATCAATCAAAACAGCTTCCATACCGCGCTCTCTAAGCATGATATTTTCGGGTTTAACATCGCGGTGAGTCAGGTTTTGCTTGTGCACGCAAGTCAGTGCATCGCCTAATTGCTGAATCATTGACAAAGCTTTTTGTTCCGACAAACGGCCGTTTTCTTTGAGATGGGTAGCCAAGTCAATCCCATCGATTAATTCCATTACTATGCAATTGAAATCACCCTCGCGAAATATATCATAAACTTCGACAATATGGGGATGACGACACTTGGCTAAAGACATTGCTTCCTTGAGGAATTTATTTTGTGTTTTAGCAAAATCTGGCTGGAATTGTTGGAAAAGATTCAGAGTTTTGATGGCAACGGACTTACCTTCATGGCGATTTTGAGCGCGGTAGGTTTCACCGAATCCACCGCCGCCAAGGTATTCTTCAATGATATATTTGCCGTCGTCCAGTTGTTGTCCGTCTTGCCAGCGTTTCATCGTGGGTGTTTGAGGGGGAGGAGATGATGGTTGTGATTATAGCTTATGTGGGGGAATTTTGTTTAGGGTTTGAAGTTGAGAAACCGGGTTTTTTCCGAGTTTTTGGGTTTTAGTTAGGTATTGTCGCAAAAACCCGGTTTCTTGAGGTCTTTCGTGGGGTGGATTTCGGCATCTATCAAACCTGGAGATCCCCCTAGCCCCCCTTAAGAAGGGGGGAACCGGAAGCGTTCTCAAAGTCCCCCTTCTTAAGGGGGATTTAGGGGGATCGGGCCTCGAAGTAAAACGAGATTTACATGGATTACAATCTTAAGTGTAAGCCTCCATTGGTAAACAAGAACAGACAAAATTACGATCGCCAAACGCATTATCTATTCTACCCACCGCCGGCCAAAACTTATGTTCGCGAGTCCAAGAGGTTGGATAAGCCGCTTGCGATCGAGTATAAGGACGATTCCACTCATCAACCATCAGAGATTCTGCGGTGTGCGGCGCATTTTTTAACACATTATTTTGCGGGTCAACATTACCTTTTTCAATCTCCGCAATTTCCGCTCGAATTGCAATCATTGCATCGCAAAAACGGTCTAATTCCTGCTTGGATTCGCTTTCCGTCGGTTCCACCATTACCGTACCAGCGACCGGCCAAGAAACCGTCGGCGCGTGATAGCCGTAATCCATCAACCGTTTAGCGATATCTTCGACTTCAATAGTCGCAGATTTTTTGAGCGATCGCAAATCCAGAATGCACTCGTGCGCCACTAAACCAGCTTTCCCTTTGTACAAAACCGGATAATAAGATTCTAACCGTTTTGCCATGTAATTAGCATTAAGAATTGCTACTTTTGTCGCCTCAGTTAAACCCACTCCTCCCATCATCCGAATGTACATCCAAGAAATAGGCAAAATGCTAGCACTTCCCCAAGGCGCGGCGGAAACAGCACCAACTGATATTTGTTGACTGTTAACTGTTGACTGTTGACTGTTAAGAATAGAATGACTGGGCAAAAATTCTACTAAATGAGACATTACCCCAATCGGCCCCATTCCCGGCCCGCCGCCACCGTGAGGAATACAGAAAGTTTTGTGCAAATTCAAGTGGCAAACATCAGCACCAAAATCACCGGGGCGGCACAAACCAACTTGAGCATTCATATTCGCGCCGTCCATATAAACTTGTCCGCCGCAGTTGTGAACTATCTCGCAAATCTCTTTAATTTCTTCCTCAAAAACGCCGTGCGTTGATGGATAGGTCACCATCAAAGCCGCCAGTTCATTTTTGTGCTTTTCGGCTTTTTTATGTAAATCTGCAACATCAATATTACCCTGGGAATCGCACTCGACAGCTACTACTTTCATCCCCGCCATCACGGCGCTAGCCGGATTTGTACCATGGGCTGACTGGGGAATTAAACAGATATTTCGGTGAGATTCGCCTCGGTGTTCGTGGTATTGGCGAATAACTAACAAGCCCGCGTATTCGCCCTGAGAACCAGCGTTTGGCTGCAAAGAAATTCCCGCAAAACCGGTGATTTCTGCCAGCCACTGTTCTAGTTGCACGAACATCATTTGATAGCCGCGAGTTTGATCGCGGGGTGCAAAGGGATGTATCTTGCCAAATTCCGCCCAAGTCACCGGCATCATCTCTGCTGTTGCATTCAATTTCATTGTGCAAGAACCCAAGGGAATCATCGATGTATTTAGCGATAAATCCTTGGCTTCTAAACGGTGCAAATACCGCAAAAGTTCAGTTTCTGAATGGTAGCTGTTGAAAACTGGGTGGGCGAGATAGCTGCTGGTGCGATCGCAAAAATCTGGTAAGGTCAAATAGGAATTCAATGCGTCTGCATCCAGCGGAATGTTGAGAGCATTCTGCCCGTCTGCCCTGATATAATCTTTATTCTGTGCAAAAATTTCCCACAACTCTTGCACATCTTCAACGCTGACAGTTTCATCTAAAGTGATTCCCACTGTCGAATCATCGAAAACTCGGAGATTAATTTTGCGAACTTTAACAGCTTCTAGAAGTTCTGACAGCGGTTTGTCTCCCAATTCTACCCGCAAAGTATCGAAGAAAGGTTGAGAACCAATTTTGTATCCGAAACTTCTTAAACCGGATGCCAAAAGCGCAGTTAAAGTCCGTACTTTCTCAGCAATGTCTTTCAGTCCAGACGGGCCGTGATAAACAGCATACATACTCGCCATCACTGCCAGCAAAACTTGAGCAGTACAAATATTGCTGGTTGCTTTTTCGCGGCGGATGTGTTGTTCGCGAGTTTGCAAGGCTAAACGTAAAGCAGATTTGCCGTTGGCATCTTTAGAAACGCCGACGATTCGCCCCGGAACTTGCCGTTTAAACTCTTCTCGCGTGGCGAAATAGGCTGCGTGGGGCCCTCCGAATCCCATCGGTACTCCGAAGCGCTGAGTGCTTCCTACGGCTATATCCGCGCCGAATTCGCCGGGGGGTGTGAGTAAGCAAAGGCTCAAAATGTCGGCGGCTACTGTGACTAATGCGCCGACTTCGTGTGCCGATCGAATAAAATCGGTATAGTCGTATATTGCGCCGTCTGTGGCGGGGTATTGCACGAGAGCGCCGAAGATTGTACGATCGAACTCAAAGCTGTGATGGTCGCCGACAATTACCTCAATTCCCAACGGCTTAGCGCGAGTTTGCACCACTTCCACAGTTTGAGGGTGGCAATCTTGGGAAACAAAAAACGCTTTTGCCCCCTTTTTGCTGGCGCCGTAACTCACCGCCATCGCTTCCGCCGCCGCAGTCCCTTCATCCAGCAAAGAAGCGTTGGCAATTTCCAAACCCGTGAGGTCAATTATCATGGTTTGGAAGTTCAGCAAAGCTTCCAATCGCCCTTGAGCAATTTCGGCTTGGTAGGGAGTGTAAGCTGTATACCAGCCGGGATTTTCTAGGATATTCCGCTGAATGACGGGGGGAGTTATGCAGTCGTGATATCCAGTGCCGATGTACGATCGAAATACCTGATTTTTTGCAGCAATTTCTTTCAATTCTGCCAAAGCGCTGTACTCGCTTTGCGCTGCGGGAAGTTGTAAGGGTTGAGAAATGCGAATCGCCGCTGGAACCGTTTTGTCAATCAACTCATCGAGGCTGGAAATGCCCAAAACATTGAGCATTTGCTGGATTTCGCTGGGTGTCGGGCCAATGTGCCGGCCCGCAAAACCATTGATGGGGGAAAGGTTTTGCTGCTGGTTGGGTTCAAGTTGAGGGCTGTAGAGTACCAAGGCGGATTCTCCTGAATAGACTTTTGCTTCTTTGTTTGTAACATTTTGCTAAGAAAACCAGGAAGATTTTCTGCGTCTATCCAAGTCCGAGAGTCCGATAGTCCGATAGTCCGACAGTCCGACAGTCCGACAGTCCGACAGTCCGACAGTCCGACAGTCCGACAGTCCGACAGTCCGACAGTCCGACAGGGGTTGAAACCCCTGTCTCATAGCTAAAGTCGTCTGAAGACGACTGTAGATTAAGGTCGATGGTTGAAACCGCTGTCGATAGTCAAACGAAGTCTGCCTTAGCGGACAAGCGAGATAAAGGGGGTATTTAAGCCGGATTTGGTATCAGTCGTCTTTAGACGACTTGTGCTATTAGCCAGGGGTTTCAACCCCTGGCGGATTGTGGAATTATCAACGAGCCCTATGCCCTATGCCCCATGCCCTATGCCCTATTCCCCTTCGACCATTTTGCGATACTCCGGGGCCGAGAAAGCGTCGTCTGCTTCGCTGGTGTTGTCTACGCGCACTTTCAGCAGCCACCCAGCGCCATAGGGGTCTTCCGCCAAATTTTCGGGAGCCTCTATAATGTCATCATTGCGTTCTACGACGATACCGGTAACTGGTGCTTTCAAGTCTTCAACCGCTTTCACTGACTCGACTGTACCGAAAGCTTCGCCCTTTTCCAACCCAGCACCGACTTCTGGTAAATCTAGAAACACGATATCGCCGAGTTGGTCAACTGCAAAGGCACTAATGCCGATGGTGGCAATTTCGCCTTCGAGTCGGATGTATTCGTGGGTGTCTAAGTATTTCAAGTCATCGGGGTATTTTAGTGCCATGTCTTTTCTCGCAATAAACCAAGTATCAAGTAAATCTTAGTGAACTATGGGCATTTAGTGATGGCTAACGGGAACAAAAAAAATATTAAACGCTTGCTTTTTGGAGAATTTTCTGTCAAACGACTGATGCGATCTATAATTTTTATTTACGCATTTCTGTGTTTATACGGTTTCTTTTTTTCAGAACGACTAATTTTTCAACCTCCGCCATCTAGCCAGAGTGATACCAGGGAATTTATCAAAGTTAGCTCAGCTAATGGCGTGAAAATTTCTGCTGTTCATTTTCCTAACCCGCAAGCTAAATATACCATACTTTACAGTCACGGGAATGCCGAAGACTTGGGCGGCATTTTGTGGCTACTCAGAGAGATTCGAGATAGCGGGTTTGCTGTGTTTGCCTATGATTATCAAGGTTACGGCACGAGTCAGGGAAATCCTTCTGAGTATAATACTTATCGTGATATTGATGCTGCTTACAATTATTTAACCCAACAGTTGGGAATACCTGCAAACCAAATTATTCTTTATGGCCGTTCTGTGGGCGGTGGGCCGGCAATTGATTTGGCTTCGCGACAAAAAGTCGGCGGTTTGGTGGTGGAAAGTTCCTTTGTTTCGGCTTTTCGGGTGTTGACGCGGATTCCGATTTTACCCTTTGACAAGTTTGTGAATATTGATAAAATTGGCAAAGTTCGATCGCCTGTTTTGGTGATTCATGGTAAGGCTGATGAGGTGGTGCATTTTTGGCATGGAGAACAGTTGTTTGCAGTGGCCAACGAGCCGAAATTAAATTTTTGGGTTGATGGGGCAGGTCATAATGATTTGATGGATGTGGCGGGCGATCGCTATGCTGCAACTTTGCGAAAATTTGCTAAGCTAGTAGATGAATCTTCTTGACCAATATGAGCAACGGGCTAGAAGCCCGTTCCACAAGAACTCAATCAGTCCTGGACGCACTCCTACTAAAGAAACCGGGTTTTTTACCGAATCTGCGGTCTACAACGAACTATTTTCGTAAAAAAACCCGGTTTCTGGACCCAGGAGGTAAGTCCTGAATTAAGGCTTACCTACTTAATCTAACTAGGGCGGTTTTGCGATTTATAAAATGGTTTTTTCACCACACTAGCCGGATAGTTTTTCCCGCGAATCTCGATTTCTAATTGCTGACCGATTTTCGCTAATTTTGCGGGAACAAATGCGAGGGCTACTGCCCGATTCAATGTAGGCGATAATGTACCGCTAGTAACTTCTCCTACTGTTTCGCCTTCAAATATTACCGGATAGCCGTGGCGCGCAATGTGCCGCCCCTGCATTTCTAGCCCTACCAACCGCTTTGATACTCCACTCGCTTTCTGCTGTTCCAAAACCTCGCGACCAATAAAATCGCCTTTGGTGTCGAGGTGAACAACCCAACCCAATCCAGCCTCTAAAGGCGTGATATTGTCGTCGATATCTTGACCGTAAAGAGCCATTGCTGCTTCTAAACGCAAGGTATCTCTCGCACCCAAACCGCACGGTACAACGCCAGCAGCTAACAATTTTTGCCACAGTTCTTTTCCTACTTCGGCATCCACCATGATTTCAAACCCATCTTCGCCGGTGTAACCTGTTCGGGCGATAAAACTAGGCTGTCCCAACAGATTTGTTTCTAAGTGACCAAATGCCTTAATTGGTGCGAGGTTGTCTTCTACAAAAGGCTGGAGATAGTTAACAGCTTCTGGCCCTTGAATGGCAATTAAAACTTTATCTTCTGAAATGTCTGTAAAACAGAGTTCGCTCAATTCTAAGTGAGTGGTGATCCATGTTTTGTCTGCGATCCGAGTGGCGGCGTTGACAATGATTACTGCACGTTCTTCGTTAGTGATAGGGTCTGGTTCTTGGCAGTAGAAAATAATGTCGTCTAAGATGCAGCCTTTGGCATTTAGCAAGACTGTATATTGAGCTTGACCGGGTTGCAGGCGGCTCAAGTCTGAGGGTACTAAGGGTTGAAATTTTTCTATTACTTGTTTCCCTGTCAAACAGAATTTTCCCATGTGGGAAATGTCGAACATTCCTGCTTGCTGGCGCACTGCTTGGTGTTCGCTGCTGATGCCTGCGTACTGTACTGCCATCTCCCACCCGGAAAAGGGCACCATTCGGGCTTTGAGTTCTAATGATAGGTCGTACAGAGGCGATCGGGCAAGTTGGCTCGGACTCTCTGGATTGTTGGGTTCAGTTGACTTTGCCACAGGTAGCGCTTTGGTTGCGGGTAGACTGTTTTGATTTTACGGGAAAATTGGTTTTCGCGGTGTGCGGCCCGATCGAATTTAAGGACACGGCTATGCTGTTTCGGTACAAGTCGCGATCGAATTTAAGGACACGCCAATACTGTTTAGGTACAAGTCGCGATCGCATTTAAGCACGCGCTGGTAAGGTTTTGGTACAAATTAGGACACAGCAGTGCCGTTTCCCTACTCTAATGTTTATGGAGAATAGCGGGCTCGAACCGCTGACCCCTACAATGCCATTGTAGTGCTCTACCAACTGAGCTAATTCCCCTTTCTTTTCGCGCTCTCAATCATGCCTTAACTGACCAATATTTGTCAAGCTTTTTGGGGAAATTAGTTTTGAGCCTTCGGCTGGCAAGGCTTTCGGCTTTTTTTTCACAAAACTCTCCTCGCTTCTGGACAACGGTCAATCGCCTACTATCATTTAGTAAGTGTGTTGGGATATTTCGGTTAAATGGCTCAAACAAGACCCCATGAGGAAGTAGACGACTAGCAGGGCGGCGGCTGATACCGCAACTAGAGTGCCGGCTAGCATTAGTGAAAATTCCCGTTGCGCGATCGCCTCTTGCATCAAGTGCAAAGACCAGGCAACGAGGGCAACGTCAATTATTAAAATAGGAACCAGCATAAGTTACGATTTGTAACAGCTCACCTATTGTAACAAAACTTTTGGTTAAGTGCAGATAAGCTCACCTGTATTTAACTTTTGCTGTAAAACCCGGAGGGAGCAGCGGAAAGCGAGTGAGAAAAAATTATAGCTTTTGGTGATAATTACAATATGCAAAGTTAATGAGAGCTAGCTCAGCTTTAGGGGGCGGTTGTGCGATCGAAGCGGGCGATTCGCGGACTTTTTTGAGGGGGTAGGGTGCGTTAGCGAAGCCCGCCCCTACGGGGGCTACGCCAACGAAGAGGCTCGGCCTTTGAGTATAACTGATTTGATAGCAGAAGGTCTGAGCCTCTGTTGCACTTGGATGCTGTAAAATTAACTTGATTAACCTGCTTGAAAAGATGACAAATCGCTCTACTCGCGCCCTTTTTCACAGCAAAACACTCAACACTGCTTTGCGTGCTTTTAGCTTTCCGCAAGATATGGAAGTGCGCCACCAAAAATTGGGAACCTGGATTGCTGCACTTAAAACGGGTACGTTAGACGAAGTTAAAGAAGTTTCGCTGCACGGCAGTTTTATTAATGATATTTTTCAGGATATTTTGGGATATTGCTCGGTAATTCAAGGTGCGGGGAAAGCTTGGGAAATTAACGCCGAACAAACGATATCTGATGGTGGCGGTTCTGCTGACGGGGCGATCGGCTTTTTTACTGCTGCTGGCAATCCTAAAGGCACAGCCGTGTCCCTGCAAGGTAAAGTGATTGCTCCGATCGAACTCAAGGGAGCGAAAAATGATTTAGACCGTCCGGCATCCGGGCGATCGGAATCAGCAGTTGACCAAGGTTGGCGCTACGCTAATTATACACCCGATTGTCGCTGGATTATTGTCTCGAATTATCGAGAGTTGCGACTTTATCATACCAATAAAACTCCCGCTTATTACGAACAATTTTTTCTAACTGACTTGGCGGATATTGCAGCTTTTAAGCGGTTTTACTTTCTGCTGTGTCGCCGCAATTTTTTGCCTCCCAACCAAGCTCAAACAGGTTCTGTTATTGACAGACTGTTAAAAGACTCTGACGAAGCTCAAGAGGAAATTACCAATAAATTATATCAAGAGTACAAAGCAATTCGACTCGCTCTCGTCAAACATTTTCGCTTTTCTGGGCCGCAGGATATCCCCAACCGCGATCGCGTACTCATCGAAAAAGCTCAAAAGACTTTAGACCGCGTTTTATTCATTGCTTTTTGTGAAGATAAAGGGTTGCTGCCGCCAAAAACACTCAGCAACGCTCACGACCACCAAGACCAATACAATCCTAGATTAATTTGGGAAAATTATCAATCTGTATTTCGCTGGGTTGATGTGGGAAATGATGACCCTCCTGTACCGGGATACAACGGCGGTTTATTTAAATTCGATCCGGTTTTAGACGCACAATTGACTGTGCCAAATCCCTTATGCAGTCTGCTTAATAAGCTGACCAGATTTGATTTTGATACCGAAGTTTCCGTCGATATTTTGGGGCATATTTTCGAGCAGTCTGTTACAGATTTGGAAGAATTAAATGCTGAAACTACCGGACAGGAATACAATCAGAAAAAAGGCAAGCGAAAAACTCAAGGTGTGTTTTACACGCCAGCTTTTATTACTCAGTATATTGTCGAGGTTTCTCTCGGTGGCTATTTGCAGCGGCGAGAGCAAGAATTGCGCGATTTATTCCTAATTGGCGAAGTTGCTGAAGTGTCGGTGCAGCCACCAAAGAAAACTGCAATTAAGTTTTGGAAAGCGTATCGAGACGAGGTGCTGCAAAAAACGCGCGTCATCGATCCGGCGTGCGGTTCGGGTGCTTTTTTGATTGCGGCTTTTGATTATTTGATGCAGCAGTACGAAAGAGTCGATCGCGAATTGAATGCTTTGGGGTATAAGCCAAAAAACGGCAACTCGCTGGAATTTGACCGAAGCATTTTAAGTAACAACCTGTACGGCGTAGATTTGCTGCCGGAATCGGCGGAAATTACCAAGCTTTCGCTGTGGTTGAAAACAGCGGAACCGGGTAAAACGCTGACTTATTTGGATGATAACATTAAAGCTGGAAACTCGATCGTCGCTGACAGTAAAGTAGCAGATACAGCGTTTGATTGGAAAGCTGAATTTCCCCTGATTTTTGCTGAGGGCGGTTTTGATGTTGTCCTTGGCAATCCGCCTTACGTGCGACAGGAGTTGCTATCTCCCATTAAACCATACTTGCAAGCCAATTATGAATCATATAACGGCGTAGCAGACCTTTATACTTATTTTTATGAACTCGGGTTAAACATTCTAAAACCGGGGGGAGTGCTTTCGTATATTGTCACAAATAAATGGCTGAGGTCTGGATACGGCGAACCTCTACGCAAGTTCTTTGCCAGTCAAGGTTTACTAGAGCAAATTATTGATTTCGGACACGCACCAATTTTTGAGGATGCTGATACTTTTCCCTGTATTGTCGCAGTCAGAAAACCTAACGCTTCTCTATGTATCTCTGAAACTGAAATCGAGATTGAGCAAGGTAAATCTGAACCTAATTCGCCTGTGATTGTTTGTCCGGTTCCGCGCGAGTATCTTGCTAATATCAACCTTACACAATACGTTCAACAACACGGCTATCAAATTTCGCGAGATCGTTTCACTGCAACTGCTTGGAGTCTGGAACCTCTTGCTGTTGATGAGTTGATGCAGAAAATAAAACAAGTGGGAGTTCCGCTAAAAGATTTTGCAGGCGTTAAGCCTTTATATGGCATAAAAACAGGATTTAACGAAGCTTTTTTAATTGATGAAGCTACTAAAAATAGTCTCGTTCAAGCCGACCCTAAATCCGCTGAAATTATCAAGCCTTATTTACGAGGTCAAGATATTAAACGATGGAGTCCAGAGTGGGCAAATCTTTGGATTATTTTGCTGAAATCTAGCAGCGATAGTGTATGGCCGTGGAGTAAAGCAAACGATAAAGCAGAGGAAGTATTTGCACAAACTTTTCCATCGGTATATAAGTATATGAAGCCGATGCAAGAAAAACTGTCTAAGCGTTCCGACCAAGGGCGTTACTGGTGGGAACTGCGTAGCTGTGCTTACTATAACGTTTTTCAAGAACCAAAAATTATCACTCAAGATTTGGCTACTTATTCTTGGTTTTGCATCCTCGATCAAGAGGTATACCCAGTGAATACTTGCTATCTATGGCCAACAGGAAATTTTTATATGCTTGGGTGGCTGTGTTCGCCAATAACTTGGTGGATTTGTCACCACACTTTGCAAAAAGGAATTAATGACACACTGCGAATGTTTAGAGAACAGGTAGAAACTTTACCCATCGCACCACCAACTGACTCAATTCGTGCCGAAGTCGAATTAATTGTCAGCCGTTTAATTGAAATCGCCAAAACTAATCAAGAAACTCACCGAGATGTCTTGCACTGGCTGGAAATCACTTATTTAATTGATAAAGTCGGACAAAAACTCGAAGATTTTTCTGCCCTTTCCTTTGCAGAGTTTGTAGCAGAAATCAGAAAGCGAATGCCGAAAACTAAATCCTCCGATCCTCTCGGCGTTGCTGGACTAAAAGCAGTCCGCGAAACTTATAATGAATATGCACCGGCCATTCAATCTCGCAAAGCTGAGGCGTTGAGACTCGAACACCGTTTATCCGATTTAGTTAATCAAGCTTACGGATTGACACCAGAAGAAATAGATTTGATGTGGAAAACAGCGCCGCCGCGAATGCCGATCGCCAGACAGATTTGATATAATATTTAGAGCAGTGTTTATCGTCTTTAGCAATGTTGGGATCACAATTTTTGCGCGGCAAATTCTGCAATTTGTGCAGAATTTAAAGATGCTCTCAGCGATGTAATCCCCTGTTATCCGCTCTTGCTCCCCCCCTTAGCAAGGGGGGGCTGGGGGGGGTAAAACACCTAATACTCTCAGCGGTTTAATCCCCTGTTATCCGCTCTTGCTCCCCCCCTTAGCAAGGGGGGGCTGGGGGGGGTAAAACACCTAATGCTCTCAGCGATTTAATCCCATCTACAATCACATCTAGCACCCCATCCAAATTATGATAAACATCATCATTTGTAAACCTCAAAAAATTAATTCTTGCTGATTCAATAAATTCTTGCCTTTCCGCATCATATTCTACAGCACCTTCTTGAAAATGACTATCACCGTCAACTTCTAGTGCTAGCTTGATTTCCGGCGAGTAGAAATCTATCACAAATTCTGCTACGCTGTACTGTCTGCGAAATTTACAATTCTCAAGCTGTCTGTTTTTGATTCTGTCCCAGAGACGTTTTTCAGCTTTTGTCATTTCTCTGCGGAGCCGCTGTCGCTTGAGTTTTTCTGAGGTTTTGTTGTAAAGTTTTGTCATTTTTTTATTTGGGTTTTTTCGTTGCTTGCTTGGCTTTTCTTACCCCCCCCAGCCCCCCCTTGCTAAGGGGGGGAGTAAGAGGGGTTTTTTCGTTGTTGCTTGGCTTTTTAACCCCCCCCAGCCCCCCCCTTGGTAAGGGGGGGAGCAAGAGGGGTTTTTTCGTTGTTGCTTGGCTTTTTAACCCCCCCCAGCCCCCCCTTGGTAAGGGGGGGAGCAAGAGGGTTTTTTCGTTGTTGCTTGGCTTTTTTTACCCCCGTTGCTAATACCAATTTTTAAAAAAAATGCAACAGTATTCTTGTTCCCCCCCTTAGCAAGGGGGGGCTAGGGGGGGTCGAAGAGTGTTGCACGATTTTAGAGAAATGGTATAAGTCCGGTAGATGCAAAAAAGGGGCAACTCGCGTCGCCCCTCATCTATTTAACCAATTGGAAAATTACACTTCCACAGCAATCTTTTGTTCCGAAGCCTCCGGCGAATTCGCTTCACTCGGCGGCACAACTTGCCAGAACTTAGGCAAATATTCCGACCAATTTGCTAAAATCTTTTCAGCTTTCTTGCTACCTGTTCGATCGCACTGAGCCTCAATCAACTCCTTCAACTGCGCCTCCCCAGCGGCCGTACAAACCCGCTGCATCTTCACAATCTCCCCGTTGACGTGAGCCGGGAAAGTCCCATCTTCATCGAGGAAATAAGCCAAACCGCCAGTCATTCCAGCGCCGACATTCCGGCCGACTTTTCCTAACACGACGATCGCGCCACCAGTCATGTACTCGCAGCAGTGATCGCCCGCACCTTCAATGACTGCTTTCGCCATCGAGTTACGCACCGCAAACCGTTCGCCAGCTTTACCCGCAGCCAACAGAGTTCCCCCCGTCGCACCGTACAAACAAGTGTTACCGACGATCGCATTTTCGGAAGCATCATAAGTCGCACCAGCCGGAGGTGCGATCGCGATTTCGCCACCGTGCATCCCTTTACCAACGTAGTCGTTAGCTTGGCCTGACAGTACCAGCGTCATCCCCGGCAAATTGAACGCGCCGAAGCTTTGGCCCGCGCTACCAGTGAAGTTGAGGGTGATGTGACCGCTAAAGCCCGTGTTACCGTGTTGCTGTGCGATCGCACCTGCCAAACGTGCGCCTACAGTGCGATCGGTATTCACCAATTTTACATTCTTGCTAACAGTGCCGTGATTGGCGATCGCACTTTGAATCTCAGCATCCGCCAGCAAATCGTCATCTAACACAGGCCCGTTGGTGTGTACGTCGCCGTGGATCAAGAAAGATCGATCGCTCTTAGTATCCGGTAACTTAGTCAAACAATCCAAATTAATTGCTTGGGTTTTAGTTAGTTGCACGCCCTCGCGCATTTTCAACAAATCCGCGCGGCCGATGATATCTGCGATCGACTTATAACCCAATTTCGCCAGCAAACTCCGCACTTCTTGTGCTACGAAATAGAAGAAATTAACAACGTGTTCCGGTGTACCGGGGAACCGTTTCCGCAAGTGTTCTTGTTGAGTTGTCACCCCCACCGGACAACTATTCATGTGGCAAACGCGAGCCATAATACAGCCTTCGGCAATCATTGCCACGGTGCCAAACCCGTACTCTTCGCCGCCCATCAAAGCGCCTACAATCACGTCCCAGCCGCTTTTAAAGCCACCGTCAACGCGCAGTAAAACTCGATCGCGCAATTTATTTTCCATCAGCACCCGGTGAACTTCGGTCAAACCGAGTTCCCACGGAGAACCTGCGTGCTTAATCGAACTCAGTGGCGAAGCACCGGTGCCGCCATCGTGGCCGGAAATTTGAATCACATCAGCATTTGCCTTGGCGACACCAGCGGCTACAGTCCCGATACCGACTTCCGAAACCAACTTCACCGAAACTCCCGCTTTCTGATTGATTTGGTGCAAGTCAAAAATCAACTGTGCCAAATCCTCGATCGAATAAATATCGTGGTGAGGAGGAGGCGAAATCAGCGTGACACCCGGTTTCGATCGGCGCAAATAAGCAATGTACTCGCTCACTTTCGGCCCCGGCAATTGACCGCCTTCACCCGGTTTCGCACCTTGTGCGATTTTAATTTCGATTTGTTGGGCGTTCATCAGGTACTCAGGAGTCACCCCGAAGCGTCCCGAAGCTACCTGTTTGATGGATGAAGAAGCTGTATCGCCGTTTTGCAAACCCTTTAAGTGAGGTAGCGTTTGTGAGAAACCGGCCGCGCTCACATCGTTTAGCACTTTGTAGCGCACCGGGTCTTCGCCGCCCTCGCCGGAGTTGGATTTGCCGCCGATGCGGTTCATCGCAATCGCTAGGGTTTCGTGGGCTTCCGGGGACAAAGCGCCCAGAGACATTCCGCCGGTGGCGAACCGCTTGACAATATCTGCTACAGATTCTACTTCTTCGATCGCAATGGAAGGACGATCGCTCTGGAAATCCAGCAAATCCCGTAAAGCCGTTACCGGGCGATTTTCGAGCTGTTGCTTGTAAACCTCGTAGTGATCGTAAGCCGTTTCCGAATTTTTGGAACCAATTGGTTCCATTTTTGCTTGGGCCCCGTTGCCATTACTGTTAGTCTGAGCCTTAAAAGTAGTCACAGCCTTGTGCAAAGCCTTCGCCATTTCCGGGCTGTTCATGTGATATTCACCGCCCCGGCGGTACTGCACAAAGCCGTAATTTTCCAGCTTTTTGAGGTGCAATTCTGGGAAAGCCTGACTGTGGAAAGACATTACCTCGTTAGCCAGTTCCGCCACACTCAAACCGCCGATGCGGGAAACAGTGCCTTTGAAACCCAAATCTAGCAAATCACCACCAATGCCGATCGCCTCAAAGATTTGCGCCCCCTGATAGCTAGCCAGCAGCGAAATCCCCATTTTCGACAGAATCTTCAGCAGCCCATTTTCCACCGCTGTGCGGTATCTAGCTTGAGCCTGTGTCACGGTAATATTGGGAACTTTGCCGTGCTGCATCAAATTTTGAGTCTTGCTGTCAGACCACCAGGCGCGCACGCTTTCCAAGGCTAGGTAAGGACAAATAGCGATCGCACCGTAACCGATCAAACAAGCAAAGTGGTGAGTGCTCCAACATTGGGCGGTATCTACAACTAGGGAAGTTTGCATCCGCAGGCCGACGCTAATTAAGTGGTGGTGAACCGCACCAACTGCCAGGAAGGGCGGAATATAAGTGCATTCTGCACTCAATCCCACAGAAGATTCGCCTTCTTCCTTCGATGGTCGATCGCTCAAAATCAGAATCCTCGCACCCTCGCGCACCGAAGCAGCCGCCTCTTGACAAAGTTCCTCGACTGCGCTTTTGAGACCTCCTGGCCCGGCCGCAATTTTGTAAAGCGTTGACAATTCGGTTGCTGTGAAAGACTTTTGCTCTTTCAAGAAAGACAGTTCAGCGTCGTTGAGTACGGGGGAATCAATTTTTAGCAGCTTGGCATTTTCCGGCACTGCTTGCAGCAAATTGCCCCGCAGACCCATATTCATCGTCAGCGACATCACCATCCCCTCGCGCAGGGGGTCGATCGGCGGATTTGTCACTTGAGCGAACCGCTGTTTGAAATAGTTGTACAGCAACTGAGGCTTTTCTGACAATACAGCTAAGGGAGCGTCGTCGCCCATGCAGAAAGTCGGTTCCTTCCCAGAGCTCGCCATCTCGACAATCACCATGTCCAAATCTTCTGCTGTGTAGCCAAAAGCAGTTTGGGTTGCTAACAGCGTTTGCGAGTCGAGGGTTGCTGTTTCCGCAAAAGGCTGCGGTTGCAAGATTTCGCGGTTTTGTTGCAGCCATTCGCCGTAGGGGTGCCGCTTAGCAATGCGCTGCTTGAGTTGCCAATTTTTGAGAATTTCCTTGGTTTGCAGGTCAACTGCAATCATTTGTCCGGGCCCCAAACGGCCTTTTTCGACAATATCTGCTTCGGGAATATCGACAACTCCGGCTTCGGAAGCGACAATTACCAAACCGTCTTTAGTAATGCAGTAGCGGGCCGGCCGCAAACCGTTGCGATCGAGCGTAGCACCTACTTGTTTGCCGTCGCTGAACACGAGCAGTGCGGGGCCGTCCCAAGGTTCTTGAATGCCGCTGTAATACTCGTAAAAATCGACAATTTCTGGATAGGGAGCCAAATCCGGCTGATTTTTGTAGGCTTCGGGTACCAGAATTGTCAGGGATTCTAGGGGCGTGCGGCCGGAGTGCACCAACAATTCCATCACGTTGTCCAAGTTGGCCGAATCGCTGCTTTCGGGATTGACAATTGGGTTGAACGTGTCGATATCAGCTTGAGTCCAATTCGGGTGAGCTAAATTCGCTTGCCGCGCCTTCATCCAGGTAATATTGCCCAACAGCGTGTTAATTTCCCCGTTGTGTCCCAGCAAGCGCATGGGCTGGGCTAAGTGCCAGCGGGGCATGGTGTTGGTGCTGAAGCGTCGGTGATAGACGGCAAAGGAGCTTTTATAAGCGGGATTTTTCAGATCTGGGTAAAATTCTGCCAGTACGGCCGATCGCACCATGCCTTTATAGACGATCGTGCGACAGGAGAAAGAGCAAGTATAAAAGTCTCGGCGGGTGAAGTTGGGGCGATTTGACAGCGCGTGTCCGATGGTGCGGCGCGCCAAAAATAGATGTTTGTCGAGTTCGTCTCCGGCTAAGTGCGGTGAACTGACAATTACTTGTTCGATTTGAGGTTGATTTTCTAGCGCTTGCTCGCCCAAAACCGATGGTACAATGGGAACTTTGCGCCATCCCAAAAGTTTCAGTCCGCGATCGGTCAGAACTTGCTCAACCACCTGCCGCGCTATAGTCGCTTGAAATTTATCTTGAGACAGAAACAGCATTCCCACGCCACAGTTTTCTCGTGGGGGAGGCACAATTCCCTGTTCGGCGAACCAAGTATCCAGCAATTCCCAAGGAATCGCGGTCATCAAACCCGCACCGTCGCCGGAATCTGAGTCGGCGCTGCAACCGCCGCGATGTTCCAGACAAGTTAAAGCTGGCAGCGCTTTTTCAATAATCGAGTGCGTAGCTTCGCCGCTTTGGTTGGCAATAAACCCCACACCGCAGGCATCTCTTTCTTCCACTAACCAGCTTTGGCCGGCGAATGGAGTTCCTCGCTCAGTTTGATGCACGTTTCTGTTTGGATCGATCGTGTTACCCATGTTGATTGAATGTTATTTCCGTGATTGTGTGGTGGATGTGTTTTTATAGCTCGGAGAGAGAAGGCTGCCGAGCGGTGGGAGCCTAGTAAACTTTAAAACAGCACATTGGAAGCTGATTTGATAAAAATTTACGTCGATGCTGCCTGTACTTAGGACTGAAACCCTGTTTGGAGATTTTAAATTATCTCGCTCGCATCGCTTCGGAGATGTCTCCTAGAATACGCTGCTGTTAAAAAGCAGTGATTCTTTGGGAAATCGCCGCCCTGCAATCTAGATACATTGCAGGCGATTCCCTACGGGATAGCTGCGCTTCACGAGTTTTTTGGGTGTTTTTTTCCTGAGTCCGCAAGGGTAGCCTTGCAGCGAACACAGGTAGATAGTAACTTTAGCGTTATTTTGCCTGCTGCGCTGTGGAGTTGCTTAAGTCAGCGCCTGCAGACACAAAAGCCACCTGCCCGCTCAGTCGGTAGGTGCAATGTAGCAGCGCGGTTCACAACTGGTGAAACCTGTCTTATTGTGAAGTCAACTCTCAAGCCGCGAACATCAAGTTTATCAAAAAATTGATAAAATTTCACCCATTACACTCAGAGTTTGGGCGCAAGTCTTGTCAGCGATGTCCAGAACCCAGGCTAAGATGCCTAGCCGAAAAAGGTTGACCGTTTTCCCTAAGCCTATTTTGTATTTTTTTACCCACAAACTTTTTTGACACTCTCATGTCTAAAGACGCGCTTGATTCTTGATTCGTTGAGGCGATTTGCTGATGCCGGATTTCTAACCGCAACCGTGTCGAAATTAAATACTTTTTCCAAGTATTCAATTTCGACACGGAACTAATACCAAAACACCTCGTTAATTGACTTAGCTATGCCAGGATTTTTTTTCACTACAACAGTTCTCAATCTTGGTGAGGTATGCCCTAGGCTCTATGCCCACGGAGGCCTATGCTCGCTTATCAAGCGTGCACCTCATGTTACTGAGAAAGGCTATATATTTTTCATCCTATTAATTAGCGTCTTAACTTCCTCTTCAATAATTAACTGCTGTCATTCAATCAGCGTTAGCCTCCTTCATTTTCTACTTAGTATCAAAGCCCTTATCAACATTTCTTGCCTCAAATATTAAGTCTTGTTTTTTAAATGGTATTTTCATAATTTGAGCTACAAAGTAGATTACACTAAATATAGTTAATCAATAGCACGGCCGATAGAGCGAAAATAGTAGATAGTAACTCTAAAAAGCTTCAGGCTTGACAGAAGCAGTAGGAATAGGTAGGTATGGCTAGCATAACAAATATTTTGCGAGGATATCAGATTAACGAGCAAATATACGCAGGCAATCGAACTCTAGTTTATCGTGGTCGTCGCTCTTGCGATCGGCAGCCCGTAGTAATCAAACTGCTGCGAAATGACTTTCCCCGCTTCCACGAACTCGTTCACTTCCGCAATCAGTTTGTCATTACTAAAAACTTAGAGATCCCCGGCACTGTCAAGGCATACAGCCTGGAGACATACCATAACCACTATGCTCTGGTGATGGAAGACTTTGGCGGAATTTCCTTAAATAGCTACCTCGCTAGTCTAGTGTTCGCCAGCAAGGAACCTCTGGAAGGGTTGCCTATTAACGAGTTTCTTCCCATTGCCATTCAAATTGCCAACTCGCTGGATGGACTTTATCGCCACCACGTCATCCATAAAGACCTCAAACCTGCCAATATTTTAATTAACCCTGCCAGCAAACAAGTTAAGCTGATTGACTTCAGCATCGCTTCGCTGTTGCCGCGCCAAACCCAAGAAATTCAAAATCCCAATCTCCTGGAAGGCACTTTACCTTACATATCTCCCGAACAAACTGGGCGAATGAACCGAGGCATTGACTACCGCACGGATTTCTACTCTCTGGGAGTTACATTCTACGAACTGCTGACGAGACAGTTGCCTTTCCAAAGCGAAGATCCGATAGAGTTAGTACACTGTCACCTTGCCAAGCAGCCTATCCCACTCCATAACCTTAACAAAAGCGTTCCAGTGGTGCTGTCTGAAATTGTTAGCAAACTGATGGCGAAGAATGCTGAAGATAGGTATCAAAGTGCGATCGGACTCAAGTTTGATTTGGAAACTTGTTTGTACCAGTGGCAAGAAACTGGAGAAATCGCCTCTTTTAAGCTAGGGCAGCGAGATTTGTGCGATCGCTTCATCATTCCCGAAAAATTATATGGTAGAGAGAACGAAGTATTCTCCCTACTAGCAGCCTTCGATCGCGTCAGTGCAGGAAGCGCGGAAATGATGCTGGTGGCTGGCTTCTCAGGCATTGGCAAAACCGCCGTCGTCAACGAAGTTCACAAACCGATTGTCGCAGCGAGAGGCTACTTCATCAAAGGCAAATTCGACCAATTTGGACGCAGCCAACCATTCTCAGCTTTTGTACAAGCTTTTCGCGATTTAATGAAGCAATTGCTGAGCGAAACAGATGCGAAAGTTGAACAGTGGAAGACTCAAATTCTGACAGCGTTGGGCGAGAATGCTCAGGTAATAGTTGAGGTAATTCCCGAACTAGAACGGATTATCGGAGAGCAACCACCCGCACCAGAACTTTCGGGCAGTGCTGCCCAAAATCGCTTCAATCGGTTATTAGAGAACTTCATTCAACTCTTCACAACCAAAGAACATCCCCTCGTCATCTTCTTAGATGACTTGCAATGGGCCGACTCAGCGTCATTAAAGTTGATTCAACTTTTGACGAGCGATCGCTCACGGCGCTATCTTTTGTTAATTGGAGCGTATCGAGATAACGAAGTCAGTCCCGTACACCCTTTGGTGTTGACATTATCCGACATTCAACAAACCGGAGCCACAGTCAACACCATTACCCTCGCGCCGCTCGATCGCTCGGAGTTGAATTTTCTGATTGCCGATACCTTAGTTTGTTCTAGAGCATTGGCTCTGCCTTTGACAGAACTCGTTTATCAGAAAACCCAAGGCAATCCCTTTTTTAGCACACAATTCCTCAAATCTTTGCAGGAAGATGGGATAATTGAATTTAATTTTGAAGCTCGGTATTGGCAGTGCGATATCGCTAGAGTGCGAACATTGGCACTAACGGATGATGTAGTAGAATTCATGGCAGTTCAGTTGCGAAAGTTGCCAATCAGGACACAGGAAGTTTTAAAGTTAGCTGCTTGTATTGGCAATCAGTTCGATTTGGCGACGTTAGCAATTGTTGATGAAAATTCGCAAACAGAAACAGCAACCGCTTTGTGGAAAGCATTGCAAGAAGGGTTGATTTTACCAGTTAGCGATGTTTATAAATTTTATCAACAATGTAGTAAAGACTTAGGTGAACCAGCGGGGCGGGAAGACACCGCTGATTTATTAACTAGCAATGAACAATTAGCGAAATACAAGTTTTTGCATGACCGCGTACAACAGGCTGCCTATTCTCTCATTCCCGAAGACCAAAAACGCTCGACCCATTTAAAGATAGGGCAACTGCTGTTTAAGGAAACATCGGAAGTCGAGCGAGAAGAAAGAATTTTTGAAATGGTCAACCACTTGAATATGGCGATTAAGCTGGTTAGCGATCGGGTGGAACGGCAAGAATATGCCCAGTTAAATCTAGTAGCTGGACGAAAAGCAAAAGCCGCAACAGCGTATGCTGCAGCCTTTGAGTGCTTGAGTAACGGAATTGAATTATTAGCAACGGATTGTTGGGACAGCCAGTACCAACTCACCTTAAATCTATACGAGGAAGCAGTTGAAGCGGCATTTCTGAGCGGTGAATTTGAACAAATGGATCGATGGGTGCAAATCGTGTTGCAGCAAGCCCGAACTTCTCTGGATACTGTGAAAGTTTATACAGTGCGAATTCAAAGTTACATCGCTCAGAATAATTTACCCTTAGCAGAACAGACTGCGCTGATTGTTCTCAAACAACTGGGCGTGGAATTTCCCGATAATCCCAGCCCGGAAAAGGTTCAGCAAACCCAGGATGAAACAAAACGCAAGTTCGCCCGCCACACGTTGGAAGAATTGATTAATCTTCCAGAGATGACCGACTCCTATTATCTGGCAGCGCTGCGAATTTTAGGCACGGTTGTGTCGGCTTCTTATCAGTCGGCATCTAAATTATTCCCGCTGATTGTTTGCAAGCCAATAGAACTATCTCTCACTTATGGAAATGCACCTACATCTGCTTTTAGTTATGCTTGGTATGGTTTAATTCATGCAGGAACAGGAGGGGATATTGATATCGGCTATCAATCTGGTGAGGTAGCTTTAGGTCTGCTAGATAATCTGAAAAGCAAAGAGTTAAAAACCAAAACCTACAACCTTGTTTATGGCTATGTCCGGCATTGGAAACGCTATCCTCAAGATTCTTTGCCATTTTTATTAGAAGCCCATCAAATTGCCCTAGAAGCAGGAGAATTAGAATATGCTGCCTATGGACTTTACAATTATACGGCGCTTTCTTTCTCTATGGGCCGAGACTTGGCGGAAATGGAGCGGGAGACAGAAACCTTCGATCGCGCTATTCATCAGATTCGTCAGGGAAACGCACTCAGTTTCGTGAAAATTTTTCGGCAGGCTGTTTTGAACTTGCGAGGCAAAACCGATAACCCCTGCCGTTTGGTTGGGGAAGCTTATGATGAAGACATCATGATACCGCAGCATCAAGCTAATAACGTGCAGTATGCGATTTGCAGCGTTTATCTCAACAAGTTGATTCTCGGTTATTTGTTTGAAAACTATCAACAAGCGCTGGAAAATGCCGTGCTAGCAGAGCAATATTCGGATGCTCTAACCGCAGGGCTTCAGTATTCGCTGATTTATTTCTATGGGTCTCTAACGTACTTAGCGGTGTATGCAGAGGCTGATGCGGAAAAACAAGCTGCACTCCTAGAAAAAGTAGCAGTAAATCAGGCAAAAAGCAAGCGATGGGCGGAGTATGCCCCTATGAATCACTTGCATAAGTTCTATTTGGTCGAGGCAGAGCGATATCGCGTTTTAGGACAGCAAGTTGAGGCGATGGATTTTTACGATCGCGCGATCGCTCTGGCTAAAGAAAACAAATACCTCAATGAAGAAGCTTTGGCAAATGAGCTGGCTGCAAAGTTTTATTTACAATGGGGTAAAGAAAAAATTGCTCAACTTTATCTAATTGATGCCTACTATGCCTACTCTCGTTGGGGAGCTAAAGCGAAGATTGACGACATAGAACAACGCTATTCTCAATTGCTTGCTCCTATTTTGCAACATAATCAAGTTCGTTTGTTCGAGGCGGTGACTACCTCCCATGACACCTCATCTTCTAGCAAAAACCAAACAATTACTGGAAGTACGAGTACCACAGTAATAGATTTACCAACGGTTATCAAAGGTTATCAAGCTTTGTCTAGCGAAATTAAGCTGGAACAATTGCTCACTACCCTGATGGAAGTGGCGATTCAGAATGCAGGGGCTCAAACAGGAGTATTAATTTTGAAAGAAGAGGAGAATTGGAAAATCGCCGTCCACTGTAGCGATCGCCAAGGCTGTCTTCTGCAAGAAACTATTGGGATTGAGGAGAGCCAATCAATTCCGCAGACTGTGATTAATTACGTTAAACGTAGCAATAAAACCCTAGTTTTCGATGATGTCAAGACTGAATTAATATTTAGTTCTGACCCCTATATCAAGCAGCACCAACCTAAGAGCATCCTATGTACTCCGATTATCCATCAAGGCAAAATGATGGCAATCCTGTATTTGGAAAATAATCTGACGACAGGGGCATTCACTGGCGATCGCGTCGCCCTCCTCAACATCCTCTGCTCCCAAGCTGCCATCTCGCTGGAAAACGCCCGCTTGTATCAGCAATCTCAACAACTTTATCAACAATCTCAGGATTATGCCCAAAAACTAGAGCAGTCTATCCAGGATCTCAAACAGATGCAGTTGCAGTTGGTACAGGGTGAAAAGATGTCTGCTTTGGGAAATTTAGTCGCAGGGGTAGCCCACGAAATTAACAATCCCGTAGGCTTTATCGCCGGCAACTTGCAACCTGCTCAAGAATACGTGGGGGATTTATTCAATTTGATTGATTTGTATCAAGAAAAATTTCCTAATCCGGGAGGAGAAATTGAAGCAGAAATTGAAGATATGGACTTGGAGTATTTGCGAGAAGATTTGCCAAAATTGATTGGTTCAATGCAGGAGGGAGTCGAGCGCATCCGCAATATCAGTACGAGTCTGAGAACGTTTTCCAGGGCAGATAGCGATCGACCAGTTTTTTGCAATATTCATGATGGACTTGAAAGCACTCTGCTAATTCTCAAGCACCGTTTAAAAGCGAGCGAGTTCCGCCCTGCCATTGAAGTTGTGAAAGAGTATGGTAACTTGCCCCTAGTGAAATGCTTTCCCGGACAGTTGAACCAGGTATTTATGAATGTGCTGGCTAATGCTATTGACGCTCTGGAGGAGTCAAATAAGGGGCGGAGTTTTACTGAAATTAAAGCCCTACCTAATCAAATCACGGTTCAAACTGCTCTGAGCGAAGACAACAATCAGGTTTTGATTCACATTAAGGATAATGGAGTGGGGATGTCAGCCGAAGTCAAGGAAAACATCTTTAACCACTTATTTACAACCAAGGCTGTGGGTCAAGGAACCGGATTAGGATTGTCTATAGCATACCAAATTGTTGTGGAAAAACATGGAGGTACGTTACTCGTGAATTCTTCTCTTGGGCAGGGTTCGGAGTTTGTGATTTCTATTCCGGGGTGAGCAGTTTGTAGTAGGGCTTGAGGGTAATTAGCCCCGTTTAGTAAAAAGAAACATACGGATTTTCCGGGTTTCTAAATCCCCATGCGTTTAGAAGTGAAATTGTGAGTGGTAAGCTGTGAAACGTAATTTTTTCTATGGGCGTCTAATATTGTCAGTTTCGATTTTACCCGTACTGGCGATCGTCCCGTCTTTGCTCTGGAATCAACCCGGAAGAGCACAACCGGGGGAGATGGGTGGGCTGATTGATGCTTCGAGCTCCCGCCAGGGAATGAATTCCCTGGCTGATAGCGAAAGTCGGTTGAAAGTCACATCTTGCACCATTGTCAATAAGCTTTTTATGAACAGGCAAGATGCCTGTTCCACAAGAGATGAATTTTATTGTGGAACAGGCATCTTGCCTGTTCTGGAGAATGGTGCAACATCTCAGTTAAAACCGACTGAAATATTGACCGATAGTCCTCTTGAGAGGACTTCAGCTATGAGACAGGGAATTCATTCCCTGTCGGAATATAAGTTTTTGACTCAATCCCTACCGCCAGATTCCAGAATCAAACAAGGCCGCCAAGTGTCTCTAAACGGCCGCATTCTGCCCCTAGCTTGGACTCAGCAGCCGGCAAACAGCACTTCTGCGGATTTCCGAACTTGGATTGCTGATGTTGGATTGATGCAAGGTGCGGGAGTGGATTTGCTTAGCAGCGCCGACAGTACCAAACAACCTGTGCAGTGGTTTTCGGTATCTTTAACGGGGGTTCAAAGCTTAGCAGCGCGGGCAACAGGCCCGTATCGTTACTTAGATGTTACGGATTTTGCTAGACTTGCGGGCTGGGAGATATCTGCTGATGGGAATATTCTCAAAATTACGTCTCAAACTGCAAGTGTTACCGGAATTCGGCAAGCAGAAATAGAATCGGGCGATCGCATTGTAGTAGATATCGATCGCCCCGCCCCCTGGCAAGTCAACTTTGTCAATAAACCAATCCCGTCGCCGACACCAACACCCAACCCCCCGGACGACCCCACAAAGCCCGCTATCCCACTGCCAAGCCTCCGCACAGCGCCAAACCTCGAAACACCAGACGACCCTACCAAACCCGCTCTCCCGCTGCCAATAACGCCCGCAGCGCCGATCGCCGGTCAAGAATGGTCGATCGCGATCGATGCCAAAGTCGATCCGGCGTTACTTCAGGAAACTTTTCAAACCAGCCAACAATTGCTATCACTAAAAGTCGAACCTGACGGCGCTCAAACCAAAGTCAAAGTGAAGATTCCTTTAGGTTGGCGGCCGCAAGTTTTCAGCCTGGGAAATCCCAATCGATTAGTTATCGACATTCGGCCTGATTCGTTACTCGAAAAAAACATTGTTTGGGCTCACGGTGTGCTGTGGCGACAGCAGTATCAAAATTTAGGAACCGATCGTTTTCCGGTAGTTTGGTTAGAAGTTAATCCGCGTCAAGCGGGTGTGAAAATTCGACCAATTCTTAGCAATCCGCCGACAGATCAAGGCACTGCACCTTTATTGCAAACAGCAGAAGTGTCGGGTGCTGCTGCGGCGATTAATGCAGGGTTTTTCAATCGAATTAATCGCTTAGCTTTAGGCGCAATTCGGCGCGACAATAAATGGCTTTCCGGGCCGATATTGAACCGGGGGGCGATCGCGTGGAACGATCGGGGAGAATTTGCGATCGATCGTTTGACTTTGCAAGAAACTGTGATAACTCCGGCAAATCAACTTTTGCCTGTTTCTCATCTAAATAGTGCCTACGTACAACCGGGAATCGGTCGCTACAATTCTGATTGGGGAACAACTTATACTCCGTTGTCTGGCAATGAAATAGTTGTGACAGTTGCTGGCGATAGGGTTGTCAGCCAATCCCCCGGAGGTGCGGCGGGAACAACAACTTTTCCCATTCCAGCTAACGGTTATATTTTGGCTTTGCGTGCCGATTTGTTCCCTGCATCTGAACTCTCTATCGGCACTTTATTGCGTTTAGAAACTAACACTTTTCCTGCTGATTTCAACCGTTTTCCGTACATTCTCGGCGGCGGGCCAGTATTGGTACAAAACAGTCAAGTTGTGCTGGATGCTAAGGCGGAAGGGTTTAGCGATGCGTTTGTTAGACAGACAGCAATTAGAAGTGCGATCGGGCGAAATGCTGCGGGGAATTTGCTGATTGTAGCGGTGCACAATCGCGCGGGCGGGGCGGGGCCAAATTTCGCAGAACTGGCGCAGATTTTGCAGCAAATGGGTGCTGTGGATGCTTTAAATTTGGATGGGGGAAGTTCGACGAGTTTGTATTTGGGAGGTAGTTTGCTCGATCGACCTCCGTCAACTGCTGCTAGAGTTCATAATGCGATCGGTATTTTCATTCAACCATAAGTAGTTAATTTTCGACATTAATTCTCAGCGGTTAGAAACCGCTACTACACAAACAAAGTCCACCTCCGCAGGTTTCGTCTTTGTCGCCGCGGTTTCCAACCGCCGCGGCATCTACAAATCTTTTGCTAAAAATATCTTGACATCCCAGTCTCCCTGTGCTAGCTTGTCGAATAGTATTGTGTTTGATCCACAAATCGCAGCACTTCAACCTATGTTCACAGCCAAGTTCACAGCCAACAGCTATTTTTATTTTTGGTACAGCCAAGTTCGCCCGGAGTGAATTTGCAATTCACTGTGAACATCCGGGCGAACCGCAGATTAACACCTGCGGTTTTGTTTTTTCTACTTGTTTTCCCAACAACCAATCGAGTACAAGCGAAAACAGCAATGACATTATTCAGTAACTGGTACTACAGCTTTTATTTTTGGCCCAACAAGAGTTCTGGGTAAATTGTCGCGCTGTCTTTTCGCACCAACCCGGAACTCCTAAAAGTTCCGGGTTTTTTGTTGTCAACCACCCACTTAATTTCCCTGGAAAATATCCTCATGTTAGAAGCCAAACTCGTAACCAAATCTCATCCCGAACACCAAACAATTGTCAAACTTTCAGAAACAGTCTCAGTCGGCGGCACAGAATTATTAATCATCGGTGGCCCCTGTACCGTAGAAAGTTCCGCACAAATGGAAACAGTTGCCCGCCAACTATCCGCCGCATCCGTGCCAGCTTTGCGAGGCGGAGTCTACAAACCCCGCACTTCTCCCTATTCTTTCCAAGGGATGGGAATTGAGGGACTGGAAATTTTAGCCGATGTCAGCCGGCGTTACGGTTTGCCCGTGGTGACAGAGGTAATGTCGATCGCCCAAATTGAGCCAGTTGTCACCTATGCTGATATGCTGCAATTAGGCAGTCGGAATATGCAAAACTTCGAGTTACTAAAGGCGATCGGTCAAGCCGGAAAACCAGTTTTGCTAAAACGCGGCTTGTCAGCCACAATCGAAGAATTTGTGATGGCCGCCGAATACATTGTCAGTCACGGAAATCCTCATGTAGTTCTCTGCGAAAGAGGCATCCGCAGCTTCGACAATTACACCCGGAATGTATTAGATTTAGGTGCAGTCGTAGCACTGAAACAGTTAACTCATTTGCCAGTAATTGTAGACCCTTCTCACGCCGTCGGCAAGCGAGAATTAGTCGCACCACTCGCCAAAGCAGCGGTTGCTTGCGGTGCAGACGGATTAATTATTGAATGTCACCCGCAACCAGAAAAATCGGTTTCTGACGCGCGGCAAGCTCTTTCTTTACCAGATATGGTAGATTTAGTTGCGAGTTTACGGCCTGTAGCCGCCGCCGTTGGCCGGTGCATACCGGAGATTAATGTGCCTTCAGAGGTATTAAGTTGGAAGTGATATTGGTAGGAAATAATCTATAACTTTTAACGTCAAACTCTACAGTCGGTTTTCACTGATATCTTGCACCATTGTCAGCAACAGGCTTTCCGGCCTGTTCCACAATAAAATTTATCTTTTGTGGAACAGGCCGGAAAGCCTGTTCATAAAAGGTTAATTGAGAATGGTGCAACATATCAGTTTTAACCGAATTGAGCTTTGAGGCAGGGGTTTAAACCCCTGCCGGAATCGGGGAAAGCGCGTGTTTCACGAATTTAGATTAAAATAAAAAATAATACTGTCATCTACGAAAATTTGCTTAATTATGGCAATACTACTTAACGTTCCCTCGATCGTCTGCTCTGGCTGCGGTGATACAATTACCAAAGCCATCAAAACTGTTGACTCCGAAGCTACTGTCAATGTGGATGTCGCAGCTAAGACTGTTACGGTTGAGGCTCAAGCTTCTGAAGAGTCAATTACACAGGCGGTTGTTGCTACGGGCCACACCGTCCAAGATTAATATCTAGTTGGGTGGGGGCGGGTTTACAAGATTATTGGTCTTAGGTCGAGATTATTCGTAAAAACCGCCCCTACAGAGTTTTAAATCCATTATCAATGCCCAATGCCCAATGCCCAATGCCCAAAAGCTTAATCTGCTTCGTCTAAGTGTTCGGCGACTGCTTGGTAAAGTTCAAAAACGTGGCGATCGAGTAAACTATAAAAAACTTGTCTCCCAACCTTGCGGTAACTTACCAACCGCATCGCCCGCAATGCCCGCAACTGGTGCGATACTGCTGACTCACTCATACTCAACGCCGCAGCTAAGTCACACACGCACAGTTCTTGTTTTGCCAAAACCGACAGTAGCCGCAGGCGATTCGCATCTCCCAAAAGACTGAAAAACTCAGCCATCCGCTGAGCTTTTGCGGTGTTGAGCACTTGTGTTTGGATGTCCCCGGCCCGTACACTGTCAACTAGGTGCGGTCGATCGCACATTGGTGTATCGTTTTGTGCAAGAGGCTGACTTATCGCTCCGTTAACAGCAGAGTTTGGTGACATCTTTTCCAGGCTGGTTTTAGTTCTCATTTTCATTTTAGTGCGATCGGCAAACCTTTTGTAACAAAACTTTTACATTCCCTTGACTTATATCTGAATATGTGTTCATATATAAGTATAGACAAACAACCCCACCAGGAGAAGCTCAAATGACTACCGCCACCCAAACAAAATGTGCCTGCCCTTCATGTTCGTGCGTTGTCAGCCCCAGCGAAGCCATTGAAAAAGACGGCAAAACATACTGTTCCAGTGCTTGCGCTAACGGACACCCCAACGGCCAAGGCTGCGGCCACACAGGCTGCGAGTGCAACAAATAAATATTCGGCTTCAGAAAAGGTTAATCACCCACTGCCAAATATCTCTAAAGGGAGATGCGAACCGCGCATTTCCCAATTTTTTTGCTTTTAGGTTAAAGAAAAGTTAAAATAAAGCTAACTTAAGGTTAAGACTGCATTAATAGACTAAATACAGAGCGAAAAAGCACAATTGCTACTTACGCAATACAATAGAAGCAAGTTGGCGCCGCGATACAGAGTACAAATAGTGCTATTAACAGCAGAGACCGAACCAAAAGTTGAATACCAAAAGTTAAATTAGGAGGGGGCAATGAAAGAGCGGGAAGATTTTTTACATCCTCGCAATCGCTACTACGGTGATTTCACGCCAGAAAACTTGGCGTTTAATGCCAATTTGCAGGAGTTTGCTCAAAAAATAACTTATATTTGCTCGCTGGAAACAGGGGGGAAAATTAGTGCTGAGAAAGCCTATAAAGATATTAAGATGCTTTGGAAAGACTTAAAATCCTCTAAGAAGCAATTGGGAATTGGCCAAAACCCCCCCACTACCGAGGAGCAAAATTCACCTTAAAGTCATCGCAGCCAACGCAGCGTTTGCAATCGAAAACCCCTGCGATTGCAAACGCTGCGTTTTGCTGCGTATCCAGCAAAGGTAAGGTGCTTGCTAGGCGAACTTTAGAAAGTCTATGGTTTGGGATTTGGTGCAGTTTCTCCTGCAAAGGAAGTACAATTGCCACCGAGGCCAGAAATAATCGTGCAAGTATTAGTTTTCAGCATTCCCTGATAAGTATCAGCACCGGTGCCGGGGCCGCCCAACTCGTCGCTGTAAAGTTCCTTGTCCCAAATTTTGACATTTGCCTCCCTCGCCACAGTCTCCATCAACTTCGGATTAGTTGTGGTTTCGGCAAAAATGGTCGGCACTCCTGTACTCTTAATTTCTGAGGATAATTCGGCAATTCTTGCGGCGGTGGGCTGTTCCTCAGTCGTCACACCCTGTAAAGCTCCAGCCATCTCCAAACCGTAAGCATCGGCATAGTAACTCAGAGCATCGTGAGTTGTTACTAACTTGCGTTTTTGGGCTGGAATAGTCGCAATTTGAGCTTTGATCCAAGTATCTACTTTTTGCAACTCATCTGTTAAGGTGGCTGCATTTTTTGTATAAAGTTGAGCATTGGTGGGAGAAACTTTGATCAATTGGTCGCGAATTGTTTCTACCATACGGATGCCATTTTGAGGGTTATGCCAAACGTGAGGATCAGGGACTTTTTCGCCTTCTGCATGGGCTTCATTTTCCGCTTTCTCTTCGCCGTGTTCGTGCTCGTGTTCGCCTATCAGCGGTTTGGGAACTGCGAGTTCGTGTACGGCGATTTTGGGTGCGGAATTACTGCTAGATTCAATTAACTTAATGATGCTGGGTTCGTGGTTGTAGCCGCCGTATAAAATCAGATTTGCGGTTTCAATCGCTTTGCGGTCTTCCGGCTTAGTTTGATAGGCGTGGGGGTCGTCTCCCGGCTTGATTAGACAGGTGGTGTCGATCGAACTTTGAGCGATTTCTTTAGTTATGTCGCAGATAACGCCAGTCGTGGCCACGACTTTTGGCAAGTTGGCGGCGGGACTGGCTGGAGTTTGAGTTGCGGCGGGACTCTCTGACACCGGATTGGTTGCGTTCTGTCCTCCACTGCAGCCAACCAGCCCGCAGCCAATTGCCAAAACAGTGGCACCGCACAATCTGCGGGTTTTTCCAGGCAAGTTCTTTAACATTTTCACCTTTGGAACGATAATCATTATTGCTTTTTCGAGTTATCCTATTGTAGTAGTTACGAACAAGAATCGTTCTCAAAATCTCTAATTATGCTAGAAGTGCAAGACTTGGCTGTCAATTATCGCGGAATTGCAGCCCTCAACAGCGTGAATTTCCAGTTAGATCCCGGACAATTAACGGGTGTGTTCGGCCCCAACGGCGCGGGGAAAAGCACGATGGTGAAAGCGATGCTGGGATTGATCCCGGCTTGTCGCGGTTTGGTGAAATATCAGGGGCGGTTGTTGAAGCAGCAGTTATCGCGGGTGGCTTATGTGCCCCAGCGATCGCAAATTGACTGGGATTATCCGATTACGGTGTGGAATGCGGTGATGATGGCGCGAACCGTTAAGACTGGCTGGTTTCGCAGCCCCTCGAAGCAGTCGCAAGAATTGGTGAAAGCTGCTTTACGGAGGGTGGGAATGTGGGATTTGCGCGATCGGCAAATTGGCGAACTTTCCGGCGGACAGCAGCAGCGGATTTTCTTAGCAAGGTCGATCGCCCAACAAGCCGATTTATTCTTCTTCGACGAACCTTTTAACGCGATCGACAAAGCAACCGAAGAAATTATTTTCGATATTTTTGCCGAACTAAAAGCAGAAAATAAAACATTGCTAGTAATCAGCCACGATTTAGGCGAAACGTTAAAACAGTACGACAATTTATTATTGCTCAACAAGCAGTTAATTGCGAGCGGTTCCTGCCAGGAAGTGCTCACCGCAGCCAATATTCAAAAAGCCTATGGATACGATTTAAGTTTAGTGTCAGCGTAAGCCAAAAAAGATTTATCTTTAAAATTGATTGTGGCACAGGCGTCCCGCCTGTGAAGTAGATTGTGGCACAGGCGTCCCGCCTGTGCAATTGATTGTGGCACAAGCGTCCCGCCTGTGCAATTGATTGTGGCACAAGCGTCCCGCCTGTGAAGTAGATTGTGGCACAAGCGTCCCGCCTGTGCAATTGATTGTGGCACAAGCGTCCCGCCTGTGCAATTGATTGTGGCACGAGCGTCCCGCCTGTGCAATTGATTGTAGTTAAAAAAAACCTATTATTAACCTAATTCAATGTTAAACCTACTAATTGAGCCGCTACAATTCGAGTTCATGCGAAATGCGATCGCCGTCGGCATTTTGCTAGGAATTCTCTGCGCCGTTGTCGGTTCATACCTAATTGTACAGCAAATGGGAATGATGGTTGACATGATTGCCCATTCAGTATTAGCAGGATTGCCTGTGGCTTTTTCGTTAGGTTTCAATATTTCGATCGGCGCGTTTATATCGGGAATTATCAGCGCCGTGATTATGGCGTGGATTCAATCCCAATCGCGCCTAAAAATTGATGCAGTCATGGCATTAATTTTATCGACATTTTTAGCAATTAGCGTCACCTTAATTAGCCTGTTGCGGACAACCAAATTAGACCTTGATGGGTTTTTGTTTGGGAATATATTGTCAGTTGCACCTGCTGACGTGCAGCAGACTTTTGTGATAACTTTGATTATTTTGGCGACGGTTAAAATATTTTACAAAGAACTGCTATTCTATACTTTTGACCCTCTGGGGGCGCAAGCGTGCGGTTTGCCTGTAAACTGGATTTATTTCGGGATGATTTCGGCGATTACGCTGACGATTGTTGCGAGTTTGCAAACCGTGGGAGCGCTGTTAGTAATTTCGCTGTTAATCGGGCCGGGAATGACGGCGTATTTGTTGGTAAAAGAGCTACATTTAATGATGGGATTAGGAGCTATTATTGGGATTATAGCTAGCGTGACTGGTATGTATCTCAGCTATTATTGGAATATGCCTTCTGGTGCCGCAATTGTATTAGTTGTTTTTGGGTTATTTTTAGTAGCTTTGCTGTTCAGTCCCAGTCAAGGGATTTTGACAAGAAAGAGAGGATAACACTCCAGGACGCACTTCGACGCTTAGAAACCGGGTTTTTTACTCGATGCGGTATGCAACGAAGTAGACGCTCGAAAAACCCGGTTTCTGGATACCCGTGGGTAAGTCCTAAAGTTTTCAATTGTTTATGTTTTGGTCAAACCGGTGCCTATGCGAACTTAGCGCCCCCCGAAGCCTTTGCCACGCATAGACTTTGACCAAACCAGCAATTCGCCTCCACAGCCGCCAGCCACGAGAAACTGGCCTTCGGGATGCCATGCGAGACAGGAAAAACCGCCCTCTGCACCTTTGAGAATTTGCAGCAATTGTTCTGCTTCATACCACAAACAAACTTGACCATCTGCGGCTGCAGAAGCTAATAAAAATGTGGTAGGTTGAAAGGCGATCGCATTTACAACTTTTTCATGCACTTCTAACGCCCAACCTTCCCAACCGACTCTTTCATCAGCGTCTCTTTCCCAGACAGAAATGCCTTGAGAACTCGAAGCAGCTAACAAAGGTGCACCCAAAGAATTAGTTTTATCCGACCAAGCTAACTGCCGAACTTTCCCCGGAAAACCCTGCATTATCCACGGTTGAGAACTGCCCCATTCATTAACAATTAGGGTGTTGTCAATATTACCGCAAGCTAAATATTTCCCTGACGTATCCCAAGAAATTGCACCTGTTGCAGACGGTACTGACAAGACGTGCGGGTCTTCGTCCCAGTCTTCGCCGTCCCAAACTTTGACACCTTGATAGCCGCTAACTGCCAGATATTTAACAACAGGATGCCATGCTAAATCGAGGATAGATGATGAGTCGAAATTCAGCGTTACTTCAACAACATCATCATCAGCATTCCAAACTTGAACGCAGCGGCCCATACTGAAAGCTAACTGATTGCAGTTCGGACTCCAAACTAACTTGTCCACCCAGACGCGCTGGTTGTCCAAATTAGCAATTAATTCCCCAGAATTAACGCGCCAAATTCGCACTTTTCCATCTTGTCCGCCAGCAGCTAGGAATTGACTGTCGCGTGAAAAAGACAAGCAATCGGCTGATTTACCCGTAGCAGTTTGTAGCGGTTGCAAGGACAATTCATTCATTGCCCCTACAGTCCCTAACATCACTTCGCCCGCAGCGGAACAGACTGCTAAAGTTTTGCCATCCGGCGACCAAGTAACAGCAGTTACGTAGTCAGACAGCATTTTTTTAGCGTGAAATTGCAGGGTTAGTTCACTTTTATTTGTCTTTTTGTTACCCATATTTATTGAATCTGACATATTGTACTATTCTTAAGAACGGGCAAGATGCCCGTTCCACAAAAGATGAATTGTCTTTTTGTGGAACAGGCATCTTGCCTGTTCCCTTCCACAAAAGATGAATTTTCATCTTGTGGAACAGGCATCTTGCCTGTTCCCTTCCACAAGAGATGAATTCTCTTCTTGTGGAACAGGCATCTTGCCTGTTCCCTTCCACAAAAGATGAATTCTCTTCTTGTGGAACAGGCATCTTGCCTGTTCCTAAAAGGCTTATTGAAAATGCTTCAATATGTCAGTTAAACCAGACATTTACGAAAATCCTCTCGCAATTGATTTTCGTTTAAATTCCGACCGATAAATACAAGCTCATTTTTCGGAATTTCTGTATCTTTCCAAGGTCGATCCGGTCTGCCATCGAACAACATATGCACTCCTTGAAACACAAATCTGTTGTTTTCTCCAGCCATATTCAAAATGCCTTTTGTCCGAAAGATATTTGTGCCTTGAGTTCGCAACAATTCCTCAATCCAATCGCTAAATTTGTTGCCATCAATAGCACCAGATTCGACTATTGCTACCGAGGTAACTGTTTCGTCGTGTTCGTGAGTATGTTCGCCCAAAAAGTCGGGTTCGATTTCTAATGCGCGGTTTAAATCAAATGCTTTGACACCCAACAAAGCATCCATTTGTAATTCAGCGTTGTGAGTACGGTGAATTTTTGCCATTGCATTCATGGCGCGAATTCGCTTTTCTAATTCTGCCAATTCTTCGTCAGTCACTAAATCAGTTTTGTTGAGCAAAACTACATCGGCGAATGCAATTTGTTCTTGAGCTTCGTCTGACTCCCAGTGCTGCCAGATGTGCTTGGCATCGACTACGGTGACAACTGCATCTAGCAGTAATGTGTCCCGCATATCTTCGTCTACAAAAAAGGTTTGAATTACTGGTGCGGGGTCGGCTAAACCTGTGGTTTCGATGACTATGTGGTCAAATTTGTCTCGCCGCTTCATTAAGTTGCCGATAATCCGAATTAAATCGCCTCGGACTGTACAGCAAATGCAGCCGTTGTTCATCTCGAAAATTTCTTCGTCGGCATCAATTATCAGTTGGTTGTCGATGCCTACTTCGCCGAACTCATTGACGATGACTGCAACTTTTTTGCCGTGTTCCTCTGTTAAAATTCGGTTCAGTAGCGTAGTTTTGCCTGCACCCAGATAGCCTGTGAGAACGGTAACAGGAACTGATTCGATCGCCCCAGCACTCACCATACTTGACCTCGATTAGTGTACAATGATAACCATTATCGTTATTCTACACCAAACTTGCTGGCAGTAGCAAGTTTATTAAAAAATGTTAAGAGTTTTTAACTACAGGAATACGCAGTCTTTGGTTCAGGGCTTACCCATAGGGCTAGAAACCGGGTTTCTACGAGTTTTGGAAGAACGAGAAATATAGGAAGAAACCCGGTTTCTGAGGTCAGCGTGTGTGGCTAATGACTGATGACAATTAATTGTTAATCATAGCTGCAATTCGATCGCGCTCTAACTCTCGACCAATCAGCACTAATTTGGTTTGACGGATCTCGGAAGGTTGCCAAGGGCGATCGTAAAAATATTCTATCCGCGAACCGACACCTTGCAACACCATCCTCATCGGTTTCTTGGGAACCGCCACAAACCCTTTAATCCGATAGATTTCCTCCTGCTGCATCAAGGATTGCAGTTTTTTCACCAAAGCTTCAGGTTCAAATTCGCGATCGGCAATAAAGAAAGTCGAGTTAATATCATCATCGTGCTCGTGTTCCTCCTCAGTGTCGTGGTGACTTGGGCGAGACTCCAAATCATCCTCAACCGCCGCATTAAATCCCATTAACACATCGGGGTTAATTTCGCCACCTTTGCAAGGCACAATTTTCACACTCGGACGTAACTCTTGCTGCAACCAGCTTTGGACTTTCTTGTGAGTTTCCACATCTACGCGATCGACCTTCGTTAAAAGTACCATATCGGCACAGGCTAACTGGTCTTCAAACAATTCCTCGATCGGAGTTTCGTGATCTAAACTATCATCAGCCTGCCGCTGTGCCATCAAAGCATCGATATCACCGACAAAAGAACCGCTAGCAATAGCTTCGCAATCGACAACAGCAACAACACCATCCACAGTAGCACCCGTGCGAATTTCCGGCCAGCGAAAAGCTTGAATCAAAGGTTTAGGAAGTGCGAGGCCCGAAGTCTCAATTAAGATACAATCAATTTGCTCTCTGCGCTTCAACAATTCCTGCATAGTCGGCAAGAATTCCTCTTGAACAGTGCAGCAAAGACAACCATTTGTTAGTTCTACAATATTGCTGCTGACATTTTCTTCTTCGTCGCAAACTTGGCAATCGCGCAGCAGTTCTCCATCAATTCCGATTTCGCCAAATTCGTTAACCAGAACAGCAATGCGGCGACCTTGATTATTTTGCAATAAGTGGCGAATTAGGGTAGTTTTGCCGCTACCGAGAAAACCAGTGATGACAGTAACAGGAATTTTGTGCATTGATAATTTTGTGCTTATTTGGTGATGGGATATCTTCCAGGCGCTGCCTGGGAATGCTAATCTAGAGGCTCGGCCTCGCTGGAATAAAGGAGCGCTTTTAATACGAGGCCGAGCCTCTGCGTATGCGTTACCAGGCCGTGATCGTAGGTGACAACTTAATACTGAAACCTACAATAAAAGTCGCTTTTAGGCGAAGTTTAGATCCCCCTAAATCCCCCTTAAGAAGGGGGACGAAAGAGAATATTTCTTGTCCCCCCCTTATTAAGGGGGGTTAGGGGGGATCTAGATTTCGATAAAAACAAGAGAGACGATCGGTTTGACGTTAAGTTGTCACCAATGGGCCGAGCATGGTAAGGAGAAAAACTCTAATTTACCAGCGGAGGAATCTTTGCTAAAACACCTTTTTTCAGAGCTTGAGGACGCTCAGACCAAGGCAACAAACCGTCCGGTTTAGCATAGTATTGACCCGCGCATTCGAGTACAGCCTCGACGCTTTCCGACTCATTGGCTGGTAAATCACCAAACAGATAAGTGTACTTTCCAACAGCAGCAAAAGACACCGCACAAGAGTGACTGCAAGCACTCATGCACTCAACCTCTTGAATCTCAAACTTATCAGAAAACTCCCAATCTTTAGCGAGTTGCGACAAATTTTCCATAAATTGTTGACCGCCGCTTTTACCTTCGCGCTTGCCGTTTTTCCAAACACTAGCGCAAGCAGTGCAAACAAATAGACTGTGCTTTGTGCGTACAGCCGTGTTAATTCCATCCATCATCCGTACCTCGCAGATGCGTTCAAAAGTGAGTTATATATCGGCGGGCATTCTGACTTGAGAAACCCCAAGGGTTTCATTACAGTTGCGGGACAGCGCCGGACTTGCACCGAACTTTCCCCGTTTCCTCTAACGGCTGCTCCCCGCTAGAACCGATCGCGAAATCAAATCTTATCACAGTTGACGCCTTTTTTGAAAAAAGTTATCTTGGTAATAGCAATTTTTAATATATTCCCAGATAAATTAAACCAGAAGAACTACCTATGACAACTTTTCCCGACTTCTCCACACATGGCTATCAAATCACTCGCGAACTCGGATACAACAGTCTGGGCGGCCGCGTCACGTATCTAGCTACAGAAACTAACACCAATAAATCAGTTGTTATTAAGCAATTTCAATTCGCGCAAGGGTCTAGCTGGGCGAAATACTCCGCTAGCCAACAGGAAACCCAAGTGCTGAAAAAGCTCGATCACCCCGGAATTCCACGCTATCTTGACGATTTTCAAACAGATAGCGGTTTTTGCATTGTTCAGGAATATATCAAGGCCCAATCGGCGGGCGATCGCACTTTTTCGCTGCCTGATCTCAAAAAAATTGCGATCGCCACTTTAGAAATTTTAGCTTACCTGCAATCTCATAAACTGCCTGTAATTCACCGCGATATCAAACCAGAAAACTTATTAATTGACAACCAATTAAATGTTTACTTAGTAGACTTCGGCTTTGCACGAATTGGAGGCGGCTATATTGCAGCCAGCAGCGTTGTCAAAGGTACGATGGGATTCATGCCGCCGGAGCAAATGTTCAACAGAGAATTAACTAAAGCCTCGGATCTTTACGGTTTGGGAATCACCCTCATTTGTTTGTTAACTGGTACAAAATCTGCAGATGTTGGCAATTTGATTGATGCTAATTATGGCATTCATTTTCGGCATTTAGTACCGCCGTTGCAGCAAACTTGGATGAATTGGTTGGAGAAAATGGTAGCGCCGAGAATTCAAGATAGATATCAGTCAGCGGCTGATGCTTTAGCTGCCCTAGAATCTTTGGATGTTAAACAATTGCCAAAAGTTAGGCTCGCTCTCAATCTGCTGGAACTTACCGCTACAGAATATGGAGAAATTTTAGCGCAAAATATCGCCATTAGCAACCCAATTCCCGATACAATGCTTGGCGGCAGATGGGAAGTCGCGCCACATCCGAATGACCCGCCACACACGCCTTACGACCATTCTTGGATTTCCTTTGTACCGCAGTCTTTTGAAAGCAATAATATTGAATGCCAAATTCGAGTTGATACTCAAAAATTGCTGGCAAGTCAAACTTACAACCGCCAAATCATCTTACACGCCAATTCCGAGCCGGAAACTCATACAATAGAATTGCAAGTCACCACATCTGCCTTGCACGTACCGAAAAAAAATACTTCTTTGTCTGCGCGCAGGCTGGCTTTTATGTGCTGTTTTACCTTAGCAGGTTTTATGATTTCGGAGTTATTAACTAACCTCATCAACTCCAACAACGTTTTGCTCCATACTTTTTCGTGGTGGATACCATTGGCCGTATTGTTGGGATTTAATTCCGCTGAAAATACCATTACATTCCTGACCGTAAATCCAAACAAACTCAAAGATATTAATGTTAAATGGTTAGATTTTAGGCAAGTTTTTAAGCAAATATTGAAAGTGATTCTCGGTTTAAGTGTAGTTATCATTATTTTTACCCCGATGCTTTTTTTAAGCGCGGGTATTAAAAAACTACCTATAATAATTAATCTAATAATTAATATAACTTTTGCTATAATTTCTTCATGTGGGGGAATCGTATTAATGGTGGTGTTAGCAAGATATTTAAGTGCAATAATGATAGATACCAGCGTTAACAATCTAGTTGGCGAGCAAGCAAGTAGAAAAAAATTCAAAGCAGATGCTACTAAAATATCTTTTCTTACTGTCGCATTTTGTACGCTCTTGGGAGCAACTTTTCGATTGTTTTTAAAATTGGGTAATCAGTTGGAATGGGTTGAACCAATCGAAATAATAGCCACAGGAGGAGTGACACTGCTCCCTCTAGTCGTGATTGCAATTGCGTTAGTTGACACGCTCGTTTTTAACCCAAAAAGAATTATTTCCAACTATCGCAAATCTGAAGCCAATTTAATTAAACCGTAAACAATGTAGCCTGTAATATGAGGTACATCGCAGCTTGGTAATTGGTCAACTGTCAACTGTCAACTGTCAACTGTCAACTGTTTAACTATGAATGCTTTTCCTGACTTTTCTAACTACGGCTATCAAATAACTCGCGAACTCGGACACAATCGCGCCGGCGGTAGAGTTACCTATCTCGCTACCGAAATTAATACCCAACGTGCCGTAGCTATCAAACAATTTCAATTTGCCAAAACAGGCGCTAAGTGGTCGGAGTATCAAGCTTACGAAAAAGAAATTCAGATTTTGCGAGAACTGGATCACCCCAGCATTCCTCGGTATTTAGATTCCTTCCAAACAGCATCGGGTTTCTGCATGGTACAGGAATACAAAAATGCCAATTCCCTCGCAACTCTCCGCAAGCTAACGCCACAGCAAATCAAGCAAATTGCTATCTCTGTTTTAGAAATTCTTAAATACTTGCAAAACCGCGTTCCGCCAGTAATTCACCGAGATTTAAAACCGGAGAATATCTTGGTGGACGATCGCCTGAATGTCAGCCTTGTCGATTTTGGATTTGCTAGACTCGGCGGGGGAGAAGTGGCCGCCAGCAGCGTTGTTAAAGGTACTTTGGGCTTTATGCCGCCAGAACAAATGTTCAATCGGCAGCTAACTGTGGCATCGGATTTATACAGTCTCGGCGCGACGCTAATTTGCTTGCTAATTAGGATAAGTTCTCTCGAAATTGGCAGCTTGATGGACGAGACGGGACGGATTAATTTTAAAAGGCAGATTAATTTAAAAAATCGCTTGCAGCTGCTAACTCCAGAATTTCTTGACTGGCTGCAAAAAATGGTGGAACCTAATTTCAAACACCGCTATTCTTCGGCAGATGCGGCCCTCAATGCTTTGATTCCCCTCGAAGTAGTCCAGCAGCGCCACAACTCAAAACTTGCGCTGATATTAGTCGGATTATCAACAGTAACTGGGTTGTTAACAGTAATTGCTCCAATTGCTGCTATGCTTAGCCCCGTCGTCGCTGCTATTTTTAGTCCGTTGTTACTAACTTATCCCCAACCTCAAGCAGTAGTTGACTCCCCACCAATAACTAACAAACAAAATTTAAAAGCTTTAACTCAAGCGAGGTTGACTGACGAGCTAGAAGCTACAAAAACTACAGATGTCTGGTCTTTGAAACAACAAAAGAAAGTCTATTTGACCGTAAGTGCTGCGAACTTGCCAGAGGGAGAATATAGAGGAGATTGTGAGGTGTTTAACCCTCAAGGAAATTTAGTACAGCGGGGTGCATCGAATTTAAAAACGACAGGAGGTAGATTAAATACTTGGTGCTGGTACAATTTTCAAAAAGATGACCAACCTGGCAATTGGTACTTTGAATTTTACTTAAACAATCGAAGAGTGGCGCAAAATAGTTTCAAGGTCTTACCTTAACATATTTGTCCCGGAGGGGCAGTGAATTTCTTTGCCGTCAAAAGTTGGCAGACTCCTGATTGTTTGAGGACGGGCATCGCTCTCACAAACTGCTGCCATAGTTGTTAGTAGATTGCTACCATTTTCTTTGAAAGCAACTACTGCACCCATATACCACCTCTTGATGCTACGATCGCGAGGTTGGGCGAATGCGAGTGTCATTTCAAATGGTGCTGCTTTGCTTTGATTGTGTAAAGTTTGAACCGGACCCATTGATAACCGAGTTCTGTATTTATAATAATGATCGTAGGTTTCTTTTTCACTTTCTAGACCTAATCCTTTTAGGGAAGAACTAAATTGATTATTTTCTGCATAGTAAGCTTGCTGCCTTTGATTGATGAGTAAAATTTCTTTTTCTGCTACTGCCGATCGCGGAATTAAGAATACTGTCGTGTTGTATTTGAAATCGTACCAACACAACATTAGGCTGGCTACCAAACCGCACTGAATTGCCATTGACACTCCGGGAATTCCGTCTAGGAAACTTGGTATTTTAACTCTGGGTTGTTTACTTGCTTTAGCTGCATTTCTTGGCATTTTTTCGACAGTTATTTTTACAGTTATAAGTTTACTCCTTAAGGTCTTACCTTAAGATTGCATTCGCTCGATCGACCTTGAAAAAAGTTTGTAGTGTTCGGCTTGTAGAGGCGGGTTCGCCAAGGGAATTAAAGGTAGCAAATTTGTAGGGTGCGCCACAAGCACCCTACAGATTACCAATTATGCAGTTTCGTGCTGCCGCCATGCGGGATGCCACAGCAATTCAGCAGTCGATCGCTTCTCGACCATTTCAGGAGTAATCATACAATTAGCCACATCCTTGCGAGAAGGCAACTCGTACATCACATCCAGCATTAACTCCTCTAAAATGCTGCGGAGAGCTCTGGCGCCAGTTTTGCGACGATAGGCCTCCTGGGCGATCGCCCGTAGCGCTTCCGGCTGGAATTCCAACTCCACGCTGTCCATCTTCAACAGCTTTTGATACTGCTTCACCAGCGCATTCCGGGGCTCGGTCAATATCTGCATCAAAGCCGCCTCATCCAGCGGCGAAATCACCGTCACCACCGGAATCCGCCCCACAAACTCAGGAATCAAACCAAACTTGACTAAATCGTCCGGCTGTACCTGCTGCAAAATATCAGCGGCCCGCTTGTCTTTCGCCGGCAAAGTTGAGTTGCTGTCGGTTTCTGTTGGCTGAATAAAGCCCAAGGATTTTTTACCCAAACGCTGTTCAACTATTTTTTCCAAACCGACAAAAGCACCGCCACAAATAAATAGAATTTTGCTAGTGTCAACTTGAATAAAATCTTGGTAAGGATGTTTGCGGCCGCCTTGCGGGGGCACGTTAACCACTGTTCCTTCCAACATTTTTAGCAGCGCTTGCTGCACTCCTTCACCCGATACATCCCTGGTGATCGAAGTGTTTTCGCTTTTGCGAGCAATCTTGTCAATTTCATCAATATAAATAATGCCCCGCTGCGCCGCTTCCACATCAAAATCGGACATTTGCAACAGCCGCAGCAAGATATTTTCTACATCGTCGCCGACATATCCAGCTTCTGTCAGTGTCGTCGCATCCGCTACCGCAAACGGGACTTCGAGCATTTGCGCTAAACTTTGTGCTAACAAAGTTTTACCGCAACCTGTGGGCCCGACTAGCAGGATGTTGGATTTTTGCAATTCTACATCGCTGTCAGGGGAAGACTTGTCGCTATCTTTTACTTGGTCAACGCTCAAGCGCTTGTAGTGGTTATAAACTGCTACAGAAAGGACTTTTTTTGCTGAGTGCTGGCCGATGACGTGGTTGTCTAAATGCTGCTTAATCTCTGTTGGTTTCGGAATTTGAGCTAAAACAATTTTCGATTTATTCGATCGACCTGGGCGCCTGGTTCCTTGTCCCTGAGACTCTCGCACCTCTGATTGGGGAATCTGTTGGCCAATTGTTTTACTGGAGTCAAAGAACTCCTCCTCTAAAATTTCATTGCACAGTTCCACGCATTCATCGCAAATGTAGACGCCGGGCCCAGCTATTAACTTGCGGACGTACTCTTGCGACTTGCCGCAAAAGGAGCATCTGAGATGGGAGTCATATTTTGACATATTTGCCTCTTACTTTACGGTTGCGGTTGCTTGTTTCGACTGGGGAAGTTGCCGCGGGAGTTACCTTAGCTGTGCCCTAGAAGGGTTTCCCGATCGGACACCCAAGCCAGTCAGTCGATTTTAGATTTTAGATTTTAGATTTGAGATTTACTCCACAGATGAATTTTGGAGCTGAACTAGGGTCTAAAATTTGGGGCTCTGCACGACTTAAGTCGGGGGCTTGTCTCGGTTTTTTGGCGCAGTCAAGCTTCGCGATCTCTGTTTCTAAGTTAACACTTTTGAGGCTTTAGTGATTAGTCATGAGTCATGGGAGCCAATTTTAATTTTTCATTTTCACTTGAAAATAAAGCCGCACGGGCTTACCATTTTTTGTATTCCAAAAATTTTCCCGACATAATTATTTTCACTCGATCGCCTTTTGGGTCTGCTTCTTTCTCGACATCCAAAGTAAAGTCGATCGCGCTCATAATCCCGTCACCAAATTTTTCGTGAATCACTGCTTTGAGTGGCATCCCGTAAACCTGCATAATTTCATAGAAACGATAAATCAGCGGGTCAACCGGAACCGAGGCCTCCAAAGAACCTTTTAACGGAGGTTCACAGAGAACCGCAGCCGTCTCGCTATCTAGTCCCAAAGCCGAGACAATTTTCTCGGCTTCATCTGCTGATGCGGTAGCTTGACGGTAAATAACCGCGGCAATCCAAACTTCGTCGCGCCCCAAAAGTTTTTCCAAATCTGCAAAACTAATTCCCTTAGCTTTTTTAGCGGCCAAAAGCTTTTCTGTAATTCCTGAAATTGCCATTAAATATTCTCCCCTTCACTTCAGTGTCAGATGTGCAATATTTCTCACACTTTGGCGATTTTGTCAATACCAATTTGAGAAAATAAATCGAATTGATAGCTCGGAACTTCAGCAAAAGTTGGTCTCCTTAACCCCCACAACTCATACAATTTGAGATTTGAGATTTGAGATGTTAGATTGGCAATGACTGATGACTACCAGGGTTGAGAGCTAGTCAACAGTTGCACTCTTTTTGCCAACTGGTATCACAACTGACACAACTGATAAATCCTAAAATAACTCATAACTGCCCTGTGGCAATGGTACAGTTGGCAGTATATGTAATAAAAGTTACACACGCAAAGGCATTCGGCATTCGGCAAACGGCTGAATTTTGATCGTGCTAGCCTGAAGCTCAATCCTCACTCACGCAGCCAAAGCGCCTTTACCACTCAAAATCGGCAACTGACAAAAGTATGGAGATTCAGACCAAAGATTACACGATCCAGTACGATCGCACTACGCAAACAGTCATCTGTAGCGGATCGTTCCGACTCAGCCAGGTGGAAGAATACGCACCGATCGTCGATCTGCTCAACGAAGTGGCTGACTCCTGCCCAAACACGGTGACTCTAGACTTGCGAAAGCTAGAATTTTTAAATAGTTCTGGAATTAATATTGTCTCAAAATTTGTGATCAAAGTGCGCCAGCAAAAAAATATTCAAATCGCCATCAAAGGTTCTAAACAGATCCCCTGGCAGATGAAATCCCTGAAAAACTTGCAGCGGCTGATGCCTTCCTTGCACTTAGAATTGGAATAATAACGAAAAAGGTAAAGATAAATCTCCGGCTAAGTCCGCGAACCAGGATCAGGGTGGCTGAAGTTAATCGGAATAAGTCATAGTTAAACTAGCACAAAACCATAAAAAACTTCAGAACCGACTAAAATTTACCAATTTTCAATTGCTATGCAGGAAGAACCATCGACAGAACAGCTACTTTTCGACGTTCAGCGGCTGAGTGCGGAACTTGAAAACTTGAAGCGCGAAAAGGTTGACCTAGAACTTTTGCTGGAGACAACCACCGAACATTCAGATACGATGGAAGCTCACTTGCTGAGCAAAGCTCAGTTGGCGCTGCGTTCAAGCGAAGAGCAGTTTCGGGCGATCGCCTCGGCAACTCCCGTGCCGATATTAGTTTCTCGCCTCTGTGACGGCTTAATTATGTATGCGAACGCTCAATTGGCTTCTCTCCTGAGCATACCTCTAGAAAAATTGATCGGCTGCAGCACTCCAGACTTTTACTTCAACCCCGCCGATCGCCCAAAGGTACTTGAGGCACTTGCTAAAGAGGGATACCTGCAAAACTACGAACTCCACTGCAAAAAATCAGACGGCACCGCTTTCTGGGCCATGATCTCGGTTCAGTCGCTGGTGTTTAACGGGCAGCCGACGGCATTGTGCGCCTTGTACGACCTCACCCAGCGCAAGGAAGCAGAACAAACCCTCCAAGAGAGCGAAAAGCGCCTCCGCCGCCAGAGTTTGGCTTTGTTGCAGCTAGGTAGGCAGAGGACTCTCAACAGCGGTGCACTGAATGTGGGAATTCGCGAAATTACCGAGGCTGCCGCCCGGACTTTGGATGTCGAAAAAGTCAGCGTCTGGCTTTACAACCATGGAAGATTTGGAAATCGCTACCCCAGCGATCCCCAGCTAAATTTTACTGAGAGATTACTCGCCCACAACCAAACAGAGGCAATCGAGACAGATACCGCTGCCCCAGAGCAACACGAGGGAGTTAATCATTCTAAGTTTAAAATCCCCAACCTCAAATTAGTTTGTCTCGACGTGTACGATCGCACCCAGGAGAATCATTTGAGCCGGGAGTGCATATCGGCAAGCGATTTAAATTTATCAATTTTAGATGTTGAAGGCGACGCACCGCGCGAAAATTTGCGATCGGACAATGGTTTAGAACCTACGACAAAGACTCAAAACTCTCTACAAACAAATTTGTCCCACTCATCTTCCCTCGCCGAACATTCCGGTGTGCTGCCAAATGCCAGCAAGCCGAATTCATCCATATTAAATGTAGCAATTAGGCTCGGTGGCCAGATCGTGGGCATTCTCTCTCTCGAACATATCGGCGCGCCCCGCCAGTGGGCTCTGGAGGAGCGCACCTTCGCTGATTCTTTGGCAAATTTGGTAGCACTGGCGATCGAAGGATTTGAGCGCCAGCGGGCTCAGGAAGCCCTTTCCAAAGCCAAAGCACAGCTAGAAATGACCGTCGATCAGCGCACCGCTCAACTCACCACCGCCAATAAACTGCTCCGCATCGAAATTGCCGAGCGCAAAAGAGCCGAAATAGCCTTGCAAGAAGCCTTACACAAAGCTGAAGCAGCTTCGAGAGCTAAAAGCACTTTTTTAGCCAATATGAGCCACGAGCTGCGGACACCGCTCAACGCGATTATCGGTTACAGCGAAATGCTACAAGAAGAAGCACGGGAATCGGGACTCGAAGAAATCATTCCCGATACCCAAAAAATTTATAACGCCGGCAAACACTTGCTGACTTTAATTAACGATATTCTCGACCTTTCTAAGATAGAAGCCGGTCGGATGGAGCTTTATTTAGAAAAATTTGACCTCTGTAATTTAATAGAAGAAGTCGTTGCAACTTTGCACCCTTTGGTCGAAAAAAATCACAATCAATTGCAAGTTTCTTGCTCTGAAAATTTGGGAGTGATGTATGCAGATTTGACTAAAGTCCGGCAAATTCTGTTCAATTTGCTCTCGAATGCCCTGAAGTTTACCGAAGGTGGAACGGTGCTGTTGAGCGCGACTCGCGAACCAGCAGGTGACAGCGATTGGGTGTATTTGCAGGTATCTGATACGGGGATTGGAATGTCGGCAGAACAGCAGCAGGGTTTGTTTCAACCTTTTATTCAAGGGGACGCTTCGACTACTCGCAAGTACGGCGGCACCGGTTTAGGATTGGCCATTAGTCGCTTGTTTTGCCAGATGATGGGCGGCGATATTACTGTTGAGAGTGAGTTGGATGTTGGCTCTACTTTTACGGTTCATTTAAATGCAAAAGTTGATATTAGTTAGAAACAAGTTGGGCAACTAGCAATGTAGGGGATTTAAGGGATTTAACGGGTGGGAATTTTTCCCGGAATTGTGTACCGGATTTAACGGATGGCAAAAGATGGAAAAAGATGGAATAATTTCCCCATTACCAATTTTCCAATTACCAATTACCCATTACCAATTACCCATTCCCTTTTTAATTGTGACACCGATCGCGATCGACCTCTGTTGTCGATCACACAGTAGCATTTTTTTTCAGCCTAGAATACCTATATTATTCCAAGATTGTCCTGCAGGCACGATCGGGGGCCTCGCTGCATTCACAAGTCCCACCTCAACCTAATTAAGGCGGTGGGGGGTTGCTTCCAGAAAGGCAATTTGGTAAAAGTAATGCTATGGTCGCGAAGCAGTAGAAGGCAAAATTTAACAGGAAATCAGGAAGTTTCAAAAGTCTCTGGACGCAGAAACACAATTCTGCTTTTTGCCTTCATACTGCTTCTACGGGCGAGATAGCATTGCTGCTGAAAGCAATGCACAATTTCTCAGAATCAAAGGAGTGCATCTACATGATTAAACCTTGCAGTCAACCGCTAAAAATAAACCCTTTTACTTGTTATCGCGATCCGGCTACAGGCAGGTGGACTACTGTAGTTACAAGTGTTCCAAACACTGGCGAAACAGACTCTAGTTTAAAAGCAGAAGCCGAAGGCGAAAACGAAGGTAAAGCAGAAACGATCCTTTCTGCTTCGCCTGCTGTCTCGGTGTCGAAAAAAGTCCTTTCTTTCTCCCTGCCTCCGTTTAAACACCGTGCCAAAAAATCTGCTGTTAGTGTCAGCAGGTAGCTATAGCAGGGGTCTAATCTAGTTTCCACGGTTAGTCCCCGGCCATAGTCCAACTAAACAAAACAAACTTATCCATAGCCTAAACTGCCAAAAAGCGATATACTGGCAGCAAACTTTCTCCTTCAATATTCGTGAAGTATTTGCTCGATCGCTGCCTCCACTTTGTATGGACAGACCGACCAATTCGCCAACGGGGAACAATCATCGTTGCTATCCCCATTATTTTTCTGTTTGCTTCGCTGCTAGCAATTGCAGCCCTCCGAGAGATTACCATACAGATAAGAGAGCGAGGAGATACTAATAGGGCAATACTTCAGGAAACTAACCGCTTGTTAACCCTCGTGGTGGATGCGGAAACGGGCATTCGAGGTTACGGGTTGACGAAGCGCCCCGCATTTCTCTCATCCTACTTAGAAGCCAAGAAGAGTTTGCCGCCGCTGCTGGCTAAACTCAAGGTTATGGTTCAAGAAAACAAACTGCAAGCTCAGCGATTTGAAGATATAAAAAAAAGTACCGAACAGCATATAAATTTCTTGCAAAACACTTTGAATAAGCTCGACAGTTCGGCAACAAGCGTGCAGTCGCCGGAAATAATTGAGGTGTTCACTCAAGGCAAAGCGAGGAGGGATAACCTGCGTGCAAAAATTAATGTGTTTGCTAATGCCGGCGAAGCCTACCAGAAAGCTCTAGATCAGCAAAGACGGGGTTTGATAGATTTCACTAATTTTGTGCAAGTTGCTGGTTTGCTTTGCGGCTGTTTTGGCGCCGGGGCTTCCTGGTATTTATTTGATGGTTTAGAGAAGGAATTAAGGAAGCGGGAAGCAGGCTTGGAAGAAAGTAAAAGTCGCATTCAAGCTGTGGTAGACAATGCGGCTGACGGGATTATCACTTTGGACGCACGGGGAAATATTGAGTCTTTTAATAGGGCAGCAGAAAAGATTTTTGGCGAGAAAGCCGATCGAATAATTGGCTCTAACCTGCGGCGACTGATCGCTCAACCCCAGCCGTACCAAAGCGTGGGGGATTATTCGGTAGAATATTTTGTGTTACATCCAGATACTACGCTGAAGACTTACCAACAAGAAACAGTTGGAATTCACCACGACGGAACTAAGTTTCCGATGGAGTTAGCTATCAGCGAAATGCGTCTGGCAAATCAACACTTGTTTATTGCGATTTGCCGCGATGCCAGAGGACGGAAACAAGCCGAGGAAACTCTGCGAAAGCAAGCGCAAATGCTGGATTTGGCCAACGATACGATCGCGGTACTAGACTTGAATGGGACGATTTCTTATTGGAATTTGGGGGCGAAGTGGCTCTACGGATGGCGGAAGTCGCAAGCAGTAGGAAAAAATATTCACAAGCTTTTACAAACAGAATGGGCTCAACCTTTTGAGGTAATTCAAAAAGTATTTTTCGAGAAGGGTTCTTGGCAAGGAGAACTGGTGCGAACTAAGAAAGACGGGACAAAAATAACGGTGGCAAGCCGATGGACTTTGCAGTACGACGATCAAGATCAACCGGTTGCTATTTTGGAAATCAGCAACGATATTAGCGATCGCAAACGCTCAGAAATTGCTTTAGCCCAAAGCGCCCAGCGGTTTCGCGCTACTTTTGAGCAGGCGGCAGTCGGCATGGTGCAAGCGAGTGTGGAAGGCAAATTTCTGTTAGTCAATCAAAAACTTTGCGATATTTTGGGCTACAGCAGGCAAGAATTGGTTGAGAAAAGATTTCAGGAGATTACTTGGCCTGGAGATTTGGCAAGTGAACTGGAACTTGTGCGCCAATTGTTAGCAGGAGAAATTGAAAATTTCTCTCTGGAAAAGCGCTACATCCGCAAAGACGGAGAGTTGGTGTGGGCAAACTTGACGGTTTCGCTGCTGCGAGAAGAAAATGGCACTCAATTTTTGATGAGTGTGGTTGAAGATATTAGGGATCGCAAACAAGCGCAGGAATCGCTGCGGTTGCGCGCTCAAGAATTGAGGTTAACAGCCCAAAATCTGGCTCAAACGACGAATGTTTTAAGAAAGCGGAATCAAGAATTAGACCAGTTTGCTTATGTAGTTTCTCACGATTTGAAAGCGCCACTCAGGGCGATCGCCAATCTCAGCAGTTGGATAGAAGAAGACCTCAGCGAGTCGATGACAGAGGATACTCTGCACCAAATGAACCTGCTGCGGGGCAGAGTTTACCGCATGGAAGGTTTGATTGAGGGACTGCTGCAATATTCCCGCGTCGGACGGATTCAAGTGCCTTCGGAAATGGTAAAAGTTGAGAATTTATTAGCCGAAATTATTGATTCGTTGGCGCCGCCGTCTGGATTTGAGGTGAAAGTTGAACCGGAAATGCCAACTTTTGTGGCAGAAAGATTGCTGTTGCAGCAGGTTTTTTCTAATTTAATTAGCAACGCAATTAAGCACAACCGAGCTGAATCGGGTCACGTAAACATATCGGTTAAAGAGTTAGATGATTTTTACGAGTTTTCTGTAGAGGATGACGGGCCGGGAATTGATCCTCAATATCACGATAAAGTTTTTGTGATTTTTCAGACCTTGGAAGCTCGTGATAAAGTTGAAAATACTGGGATTGGTTTGTCGCTGGTGAAAAAAATTGTCGAAGGTCAAGGGGGCACTATTTCCCTAGAATCTGCCGAAGGTGAGGGAGCAACTTTTCGGTTTACTTGGCCGAAGCAACCTATTAGCCAAGACGGAAAATAAAACAACTTTAAAGGTAGGATGTTTAGGAATGAGAATTAAATAACTTCCACTCTTGAAAGTGGGATGGGCGTCCCGCCCGTCCTTTTTGGACGGGCGGGA
>NZ_JAUBPB010000150.1:0-2054 GCF_036700545.1 Microcoleus sp. SVA1B4 | reverse complement strand
CGGATAAAATCATGAAGAAACGTTTAGATTTTCGGATTCAAGAGTCTGAATTTAAAATTCTTGAAGAACACTGCAAATCTGTAGGTCGGACTAAAACCGATGTACTTAGGGAATTAATCAGGAGCCTCAAAGTTAAAGAAAAGCCGTCAAGCGAAGGACGGGGCTTCAGACCCAGTTTCTTGGTGGATGGACGCGACTCGACGGTGTAAGGTTCGATCGCGCTCACGGAAGTTACTTACGCCTTGGGGATGAAAGCCCGCACATCAAGGCTCCCTTGCAGCGAACGGCGATCGGCCCGAGGCGCTAAATGCCGGGGATTCTGGCGACGGCGGAGGCAAATGACCGACTCCGACAACGGATAAGTATTGGTAATGGATGCAGTGGGATTTTGCTGCCGAGGGCGATCGTTCTCCGTACAGGCGATCGGTAAATAAGCCAATTGGCTTAGACTCTTAAGACATATTGCTGATGCGCTGCTTTCTATAAAAAAGATAGCATTTTTGTGTGATCCCCGAAATAATACCGAGCAAGCAAGTATAAAAAAAATACCACGTGTCTCGGCGGGTGGGAGAATTGAGTACAGCTAATACTTTCAAACGAGGAAAATAGATGTCTAACAGCATAGATCGACTTGCAGAAGGCGGCAGGGGGATCAAACTCATGTGGCAGATTGCAGACGAGCTCAGTTACACCCGGACTCTCGACAATCGAAACTGTTTGTCGCTGAGCAAAACTTACGAAGTAGAAAATCGCGATCGCTCCCAAAATTTTATAAAAAAAGCTAGCGTTTTAGATGGGTTAATGAATTTATTAAACACCTGGGATTGGCAGACTGAAACAGAGCAGGAAGAAGAGCTGCATGAAACTTTTATTCAACATATTAGCCTGCAAGTCAACACAGATGTCAATGCTTTAACTCAAGTTTTGTTGTGGTTTGAACAGTTGAAAGATATATCGCTCCCCAATGAAGTTTGGTGGAAGATTCAGTTGGGGTTGGCTGAAGGTTTCACTAATGCAGTTCGCCACGCTCACAAAAATCTGCCAGTAGAAACTCCTGTGCAACTCGAAATTACGGTGTTTAATGGACGGTTGGAACTCAAAGTTTGGGATTGCGGGCCGTGTTTTGATTTTGATGCTAAGCTGAAGGAAATTCTGGCAGCAGATAGAAAAGGCAGCTTGGACTTAGAGGTTTTGAACGATGCTTGCTTGATGCCTAGCAGACATAAAAGTTTGGAACCGTCTCTATTTCTAATTGCTGGGTAGCTTGGGAGTGAGGGACAATTAACACACTGGCACGGTAAAAAATGTGTTAGTAGGCTAAAAACGGTGTTAGGGGGAAAATTTACGGGTTTTGTCTCCGCGTGGGTGAGGGGTTTTGAATACTGCCCACCTGCTGCGGCTTGGGTTAAGAGCTATGGTATTGGGTGATTCTATAGCGGTTCGATAGAAACGGGTGCATCTGTCGAATTAAATATTATAATTAAATATTAAAAACTCAACATTAAAAGTTAAAAATTATTCACACTAATTTTTGAGCTTTTAATTTATCATAGTATCTGGTCGCTCACCAATTACTAATGATTTCCAAAGAAACTTTATTTGTTCTGTCTCTATTTCCCTACTTGGGATTTCTCTGGTTTTTGACTCGATCGGGAAAAACACCTCGTTTAGCTCTGATGGGATTTTACGGGACTCTCGTTTTTGTAGCGGTGACGATTCCCGCCGCAATTTACGCAAAAGTTGCCTACAATGAGTCACTAGCAAATGTCGATTGGCTGCACGGTTCTGCGGAACTATTCTTAACACTTGCCAATATTTTATTAGTTTTAGGCTTTAGAGAAGCGGTGATTAAAGCCAAAGCATCCTCACAAGAATAAACTTGAGAGGGTAGTCGGGATTAATGCGAGACTTTCATTTGACTAGCGTCTGTTTAGTTGGGCGAATTAAATAACTTACAATTTTAATTGTTATTGTGGGATGGGCGTCCCGCCCGGCCTTTTTGGACGGGCGGGACGCCCATCCCCCATTCAAGAGTGGGCGTTATTTAATTCTCA